>JBFYQB010000370.1:0-3538 GCA_041302955.1 Flavobacteriales bacterium | reverse complement strand
TTAGAATGGCCTGTCTCTTTGAACATCCGATCTAATTCCCGTTGCATCGCCTCCCAAATAGAATATCCATATGGCTTAATGACCATGCATCCGCGAACGGCTGAATTTTCTGCCATGTCTGCTTTAAGGACAAGGTCATTGTACCACTTTGAGTAATCTTCTGAACGGGTTGCGAAGTCTTTCGCCATTTTGGTATGATGTTTGCCTTTGATTTATGACCTTAATGGGCCAAAAGTAAACAATACAGTTACTGAAGGTCAATGAATATGAACCATTCAATCTTGGAAACCATGAGAAATCTGATTCACCTCGCATTTCGACCATTCTTATTGGGGCTGGTCCTAATCTGCTGTGTCAATGATGTGTTCGCGCAAGACGATGGAATTTATGAGGATATCTATCAATCTCCGCCAATAGATCAAGAAACTCCAAATGTTGATCCGTTGGGTGGATACTCCACCTACGATCAGAATGATTACTATCAGTCCAATGGTAGTTCAAGTCAGGCAGCATCTGAATCTGGCGAGTACGTTGATGAAGAGGGGAACACTTATGTTACCAATAACTATTATGATGAAGATTACGATTACATCTATGCGTCTCGTATAAATCGGTTTCATCGTCCCATTTATGGCTTTGGGTATTACGACCCCTTTTACACCAACATGTATTGGTATAACAATGACCCATTTTATTTCGGTACAAGTATCTACGCCAATTGGGGAATGAATAATTGGTATAGTCCATGGGGTTGGAATTCTTGGGGTTGGGGTGTAGGTTTCAATTCCTGGGGATTCAATTCCTGGGGTTATGGAGGTGGTTGGGGATACAGCCCGTATTGCTACGGAGGTGGATTGGGTTATGGATGGAACGGTTATAGCTCCGGCTACAATCATGGATATTGGAACGGTTATTATGATGGTCTTGCTTATGGTAACGGCTATTACAATACATACGACCAAAATAGTGGAATCTATTATGGACACAGAGGAGGGAGTGCTGGAACAAGCGGCTCTGGGATGCGTTCAAATTCATTTGCCGATAGATACAATAGTGCTGCTTCTACTGGATTGGTTAGTCACGCTAACCGTGGCAATGTACTGCAGTCAAATGACGCAAAGCCAGTTCAAGGTCGCACCAGCTTAAATGAACATTCAACTGGGAGAAACAATGATGTCGTCAAACCGCGAATCAATAGCGATCGAAATGATTACCAGCAATCTAAAGCGCCTGTTGGAAGAAGTGAAACCCCTTTGAAAAACGAAGATGGTCGGAGTGAGGTCAAACCCTCGAATCCATTGCCCAATAGAAGTTTGGAACGTTATTCAACGCCTTCATCTCAAGGAAGAGTTCCAGTCAGACAGGATGGAGGCAATATGCAAAACGCGCCACAACGCAATCCACAGGTTGGTGTCCAGACTCCACAGCGAATACCGCAATCTTCCAGTGAGCGAGCGCCTCAAAGAACTCCAATTCAGAATGTTGACAAGAGTCGTCCGAACGTGAATCAAGTTCCAACTCGAAATCCACAGCAACAGGGAAATAGGGATGTTTATCAGCGTGGGGGTACACCAAGTATGAGTCGGCCATCTTATCAATCCCCTGCCGTTGATAGGCCATCTCGCTCAATGCCAGACCAGCCGTCACGCAATTATGCACCAACCGAACGACCTGTAAGACAGGCGATGCCGTCACCCTCGCAGCCGTCACGAGAGATAGCTCCGATGCAGTCTAGACCTCAACAACGAAATGTGGTGCCATCAAGAAGTGAACCGTCAAGAAATTATTCGCCATCACGTGGTGTATCTCCCACACCGGCTCCCTCACGAGGTGGGAGTTTTTCAAGCCCAAGTGGTGGTGGGAATAGAGGTGGAAGTAGTGGCAGAAGAGGTGGTTGACATAAAGAAATCTCTAATTATAGTCAATCCGTGACATTCATTTTCATGAAATCACTGACTGATCTTCAAAAATCAGAATACATGAAGAACAAAATTTTTTCGGCATTCGTTTTGGTTACACTTAGTTTGGGTGTAAAGGCTCAGAATGAGTCAGATGTACTGAGATATTCATCGTTAGATGTTACAGGAACTACCCGATTTGCCACAATGGGTGGTGCATTTGGTGCATTGGGTGGAGACATGACCACTTTAAGTGTAAATCCTGCAGGCATTGGCGTTTTTGCAAAAACTGAGGCATCTTTAACCATAGGGGTTCTGTCTTCTTCAACTGATGCCACCTATCTTAATGAGTCATCAAATAATGGAAGACTGAATTTCAATGTAGGAAATGCGGGTTTCGTTGCTCGATTCAATAGGAAAAGAGGGGAGGAGAAGCAATGGTCTTGGAAAGCATTTCATGTTGGTGTGGCTTACAATCGTACTGCAAGTTTCAATGGTAGGATGTCGATTGCTGGAGTGAATACTCAAAGCTCGCTTATCGATCAACATGTGAATGCCTTGAATGCTACGTCTGGACTGACACCATCATCCCCATATGATATTGAGAAATATGGCATGGCTACTGGGTTGCTTTATGATGCCTATTTGTTTGACCCAGTGTATGATGTGGATACGAATTTGGTTGGATTTCAACGGGCAGTACTTCCATTCTATGGACAGAGTCAGACTGTATCTGAAGTTACTCGAGGTTCAATGAGTGAAGTTGCCTTGTCGTTCGGAGGCAATTTTGGTAATGCACTTTATGTTGGTTTGACGGTTGGCATTCCATCGATAAGTTATGAGGTTGAGCGAAGGTATACTGAGAATGATTCGCAGGACAGCATTGCCAATTTCAACTCATTCACCATGACGGATAATCTGAGTGCATCTGGTAATGGCTTCAACGTCAAATTTGGACTGATTTATAGGCCTGCAAAATGGTTGAGATTGGGAGCTGCAATACACACACCTACATTTTTTGAAATGGATGAGAACTATAGTACAACCGTTTCTTCAGATGTATTTGGAACTCAATATTCCGCTGCCTCCCCACAGGGCGTTTTCGATTACAGTATGGAAACTCCGTTCAGGGCTATTGGAAGTTTAGCATTTGTTGTTGGTACAGCAGGACTCATCTCTGCTGATTATGAATTTGTAGACTATAGTATGGCCCGGTTGCGTTCTAGTGTTTATGCCTTTGATGTTGAAAATGAGGGAGTTCAGAACAATCTTGGTTCAGTCGGTAATATTCGCTTGGGAACCGAATGGCGCATTGATCTGTTAAGTATTCGTGGCGGCTTCGCGATAAACGGCAATCCTTATGCCGGTGGATATACCATGGATGACACACGTTATTCTCTAGGTCTTGGCCTAAGACTTAAACGTTGGAGTCTGGATCTAGGCTATATGCTTCATCGCAGGGTCGGAAGCTATGAGATGTATGATGAGAGCCTGACTCCGATAGCTGAAACGGTATCATTGAATCATAATGTGATGTTCACTACGTCATTCCGTTTCGGGTCATAATCTTAACAGGCCTGCTTTGGCCTTTTGGTTGATACTATCTCGGTATTCAGTATTTTTAAACGTAGAACAGGCTT
>JBFYQB010000369.1:0-3930 GCA_041302955.1 Flavobacteriales bacterium | reverse complement strand
TCACAGACAGCACCTCACCAAAACTGCCGAGCTGCACATCCTCGGGTGTAATTACCACATCACCTTCCAGCCTTGGCAGTGCATTGGCCGTAAATCCTGAACCATAGATGAATGCCGTCATGCTGCCCTTACCACCATGATTGCTTTCGATAGATGCAAGAGTCGGTCTCACCTCAGTAACGCCCAACTCCTGAGATGCTAATGTGTATGTCCCAACTGTAGGCGCGTTGGTCACTGTCACCGTGTTGGAGGAAGTGTTCACTGTCACCCCATTCTCAATCCTTGTCCATGAGATGCCCGAATTGTCGGAGAAAAACACCTTGAGCTCAGCCTCTGTATTGCCGTTCAGAATATCATCATCATAGGAGAGAACAATGCGCTGCAATGTGTCCTCGTAGGTAAGAGGCGTGTTCTTTATGCGCCAGTAACGGTCAATGGTGTTTATTGTGCCAGGGGCCTGTTGCTCCCCATAGGTTTCCATCGTTACCAGACTTGCACTGCATCCCAAACGGTTGCGCACTTGCGCCTCATAGAAGTTATAGTCCGCTGTGGTTGCGCAGTTGATATCGTGCGACCAAAGCACCTTTCCCCTGTTGATGAGCTCGGCAGGAGCAACGCGGTCGGTAAGTTCAAGTGACGCGCCAGCAGGAACAATGACCCGAGGATTCTGTGCTCCACTGGCGGGGGTGAGGCGCGGTATGGCATTGTTTCCCACCAGATTCAACGTGTCGCTGAAGGTGATGCTCGAATAGGTCATGTACGGGGCAGACAATCTGCGCACCGCGCTTCCAACCAGCCTCAGATTCACCACAGACCATGAACCGCTGTTGATCACATTGCCCGTCACATTCTGGCTGAAGTTCATGTAGGCACCTGTCTGATTGATCACCGTACCGAGATTGTTAAGGTTGCCATTGAATACCGTGGTCACAGCACCGCCACCAATGTTGATCATAGTGTCCAGCACTGCGACATTGGCGTTGAAGGTCACATAATTGTCGAAGGCACTGCGATGGTGCAAAACGATGCTATCGCCATTCAGCACCAATTGATCTTGTGAATTGGCAGCACCAAGACTGGCACCAGACTCGAAGTACATGTGGCTTAGGTTATTGACCTCGCCTGTCTTCACTCTGCCTGCACCATTGATATGCAATGCGTTCTGCTGCATATTGAGCGGTGTGAGGTTATTCAATGCCAGCGGACAGCGCAACAGCAGCACTCCGTCAGCCACTATTTCACCACCAGTCTTCTCGCTGAAGATCTCTGAAGAGTTGGCGAAGTAGTTTCCGCCTGCACTGGTCAATTGCTGTATGGTATTCCCGCCCAGAAGGACCTGATATGGTTCCCAAGGCCCGTTGTTGTATACGTTGCCGTGCAGTTCCAACTTCAGTCCTCCGCAATAATACTGTCCCAGTCTCAATACCTTGCCTTCATTGGTGAATGTGCCATTGACTCGTAGGTGGCGTGCAGCGGCATTGTCGCACTCCGTCCCATTGTCGATCAAAGTGTCATTCACGGTCAGGTTGCCGTTGACAATGAGCGGGTCCCCATAGCCGATTATTCCTATTCGGGCCTTGCCATAAAGCTGGATATCGCTACCAGAAATGGAAAGCGGCTGACCCCACGTGCCCAAAAAAGCATCTTGTTCAAAGCGGATGCCTGCTGCATTCACAATCTCGGCATTCACAAACTTTCCGCTGCCATTCAATATCATGTCGTTTCCCTGCATGTTCAAAGGGGTCAACTGCCCGAGATCCATGACACACTTGAGCCCGATATCAGACACTGCAGCGATGCTTCCACCTGTTTTTTCGTTGTAAAAACCGCTACTGTTCGCGAAGTACGCACTGGCCGAAGTGCTTATCTGCTGATCTGTATTGCCAGCAAAGAAGGCTTGATAAGGTTCCCATGGGCCATTGTTTAGCACATCGCCCCGCAATTCCAATTTTAGTCCTCCGCAATAGTATTGGCCCAAACGCAATACCTTGCCCTGATTGGTGAATGAACCATTGACCCGCAGGTGGCGAGCGTCAGCACTGCTGCATTCCGTCCCATTGTCGATCAAAGTGTCGATAACGGTCAGGTTGCCATTGACAATGAGTGGGTCTCCATAGCCGATAATCCCTATCTGCGCCTTACCATGAAGCTGAATCTCACTACCCGAAATGGAAAGGGGCTGACCCCAAGTGCCTAGATAGGCTCCAGCAAGAAAATGAATGCCGGATGCTCCAGTTAAGCTTGCGTTGATGACTTTGCCATTTCCATGTAGCATAAGGTCATGGCCCTGCATATCAAGCACACTTAGTTGACCTAGGTCTATGGGACACTTGAGATAAATATCAGACATGGCCTTGATCTCGCCACCGGTCTTCTCATTATAGAATCTGTCGCTGTTTGCCAGATAGGCGTTTGCTGAAGCACTTATAAACTGGTCAGCGCTTCCTGCGAAGAAAACCTGATAGGGCATCCAAGTACCGTTGTTTTCGATATTTCCATGAAGTTCGAGTTTAGTGCCACCACAGTAGTACTGGCCTTGAAGCAGGATGGATCCGTTATTAACGAGATCGCCATTTACAACAACATGTCGCGTTCCAACACCGCTGCATTCAGAGGCGTTGTCCACCAACGTGCCATTGATGGTGAGATCGTTGCATACGATGCCCACAGGAACGCTCACCGTTCCGTTGATGACCACATTGTCTGCGGCAGTGGGAACCACGCTTCCAACCCAAGTGCCAGGACTGCCCCACGCACCTCCTACTGGGATAGACTGAATGGTCTGTTGGGCATAAAGGAGCTGACCAGCCAAGATTAATGCTCCTGTGAGCAATGTGTAAATCTGTTTCATGAGGATTGGTTCAAATGCCTCCAAAGGGATTTGATCCCAAGAAACCTCCTACTGACCATGGTCTTGGAGCTTGATGATTTTGGTCAACTTGATACTGAATGTCATGCCCCTATCTTTGCCGCATGAATTTCAAGTGGCTCAGACACATGATGATGTACATGGCAGGTGCTGTCATCGTACTCCACAGTGTGCTTCCACACAGCCATGCTAGTGATATCTCTGCCGAAGAACATGTCCTTGTGCATGAAGAAACAGATGGTGTTCTCGGTCTGATCCAACTGCTGCTCCACGACCATGAGCAACTTGCAGAGACCTTCGTTACCCGTGAGGCGGTAGTTGAGTTCGCACTTCCTGCCTTCGTTGCACTTGTTCCGTTGGTTATGCTTTATGCCGATATCATTCTATTGGATGATGTGGCACAGGAACTTCCGCTGCTCATTGATGAAATGCGACTGGCCCAACTGGGTCATGTCAATGCGTGGGGCGTTCGGCCTCCACCTATTGCCTGAACTTTTGCGCTCTGCGTGAGCGCCTTGGCCGTCCGTCTGTTCAGATGGCCTGTTCAGCAACCGTTCATCAATACCTATTCCCATGTTTGAAAAGATCATCGGCTATTCCTTAGCGAATAAGCTCATGGTGTTTGTCGGGGTCATTGCCCTCACCGGTGCAGGACTCTATGCACTGAGCGGCCTGGCCGTGGATGCTGTGCCCGACATCACCAACAATCAAGTACAGATCGTTACCACATCGCCCACCCTTGCTGCGCAGGAAGTGGAGCAGTATGTCACCTTCCCCATCGAGGCTGCGATGGCCAACATTCCCGATGTAACCGAGGTGCGCAGCATATCGCGTTATGGCCTTTCGGTGGTCACGGTGGTGTTTGATGAGGATGTGGACCTGATGCGCGCCCGGCAGTTCGTGGCGGAGCAGATCACCCTTGTTTCGGGCGACATTCCCTCAGAACTCGGTTCGCCCGAGATGATGCCCATCACCACCGGTCTGGGCGAGATATATCAGTATGTGTTGGCTGTGAAGCCGGGCTACGAAAAGAAGTTCGACATCATGGAACTGCGCACCAT
>JBFYQB010000368.1:0-4472 GCA_041302955.1 Flavobacteriales bacterium | reverse complement strand
CGTCTGCAATATCAACAAATCGTGAATTGAGAGGGGGTGGGATAGACTGGGATCTGTAGGAACGCTTGAGCGTGGGTAATAGAACACTTGGCGGGGCTGGGTAGAAAGGTGGCGAGAACGCCACGGAATAATAGACGCGATTAATCGCGTCTCTACCGAACACCCGCCAATGCGGGGAGGGTTGCTATACTGATTTCAGCGTTTCGTCAAACCAAACATCTTCAAAACCGGCTTTGTCTGCTAAAAATCTGAATCCGACATCAAGACCCAAATATTTAATGATTTCTGGCCTTATTTGGAGCAGGTGTTCAGCACACATCGGCTTGAAGAAGTCCTCGTTATCGGAATATTCACCAGCCCAGATAAACCAACCAGTTGCACCTTGCTCACTTGGATGCCTTAGACCATTAATTGGGTCCCCGCTAAGGTTGTCTGAAATACCAACCCGCAGCGTCTTATTTATTGGTTTCCATGGAGAACTATACTTCGAACAAACTTCCTTTTGTGCATGGATATGAGAACTCCAATTATTGAACGCCAATAAGTTGTCCTCGCCTGTTAAAAGGCGGTTCTTCCACAGGCTTATGTTGACCCTGTTTATAGGGAACTCAATCTCTTCATTGTCCCATTGGAACAATGTGCTTGATATAATTTCGTCTCCGTTCCAGTCAATTTCGTCCGATGTAATAGCATCCCATGCGAATTTTTCAATCTTAGACTTGTCAATTTTTCCGTCCAAAAATTGGTCACATAATTCTACTAAGTCGCTCCGTTCAAGTGTCATTGGTAGGATTTCAATCAAGTTATCATTACCCGCCCGCCCGAGCATCTTTCACTCCTTCGTCTTATTTGGTGGGCTCCAGTCCATCCGATAGTCGACAAGACTAATTACTTAGAAGCCTTCAGGTATTCAACTGGGGACTCACTGAATCCATTCCAAAAAACCCAAAGGCGACCGCATTTTCCACACACTATCATGCTTTTCATTTTCGTGTAAAGTGACTCTGCGTCTATCACACCTTGATAAGAATCGAACTCGTTATCAGAAATAATCAACCATTCATTTGGATTCGGAATCAAGTTTGTCTTAATAACCTCACTGCATGTGCATCTAAACCCAGCCATATTGTTTGCTGCTAGTTATTTGAATAGCGTAGGTAGCCCCAGCGCTTGCTCTCCAAAGGTGAACAATTCTCTGTTCACGGGCTGGGCAGAAAGGTGGCGAGTACGCTTATTGCTTTGTGGAACCGAGGACGGTTCCGAATAGTACGCACGAGGCACAGCCTCACGCGGGCGGGTAATGGAACACTTGGTTGGAAGAAGGAAGCAGTTCCACTTACGAAAGCACCACTTAAGCAGGTTTGCTACTCCTTCATAAGGTTGAATCCCATAGTTGCGTGGCTATGGCATTCATCCACATGGATGGATCCAATAGCCATGCAGGTATGACGCTCATCCACATGGCTGGATCCAATAGCCGCGCAGGTATGACGCTCATCCATGTGGATGGATCCAATAGCAGCGTAGGTATGATGTTCATCCACATGGATGGATCCAATGGCCGCATAGGTATGACGTTCATCCACATGGATGGATCGAATAGCCGCGCAGGTATGGTGTTCATCCACATGGATGAATCAATATCCGCTTAGGTATGATGCTCATCCAGGTCGCGCCTCCGAAGATCACTTCCCAGTGATGATAAACTCCGTTCGTCTGTTCTTCGCCTTGCCCTCCGCAGTTTCGTTCGGGGCTATCGGCTTGGTGGCCCCAAAGCCCTGATGCGACAACCGTGAGGATGCGATGCCCAACGAAACAAGATGGTCATACACCGCCTTTGCGCGGTTCTGCGACAGCGTCATGTTGAGCCCCGCAGCACCATCGCTGTCCGTGTGGCCGTGTATCGCCACCTTCACTTTCGGGTTGGCCTTCAGATACTTCGAAAAGGCGTTGAGGATGTTCTTGCTCGGGGTGGTCAGGTCAAAACTCTGGAATGCAAAGTTGATGTCGTGCAGGCGGTATGCCTCGCCCGCCTTGGCCTCTTTCACTTCCACGTTCATCTTGGTGATGCCCGTCAGCGATGAGTCCTCGGTAGAGAGGTAGCGCGAGGTGAAGGCTGCCCCTTCGCGCTCCACGGTCATCACCACATCGCTGTTGAAATTCATCACCGCCACATAGTTGCCCGTAATGCTGTCGGCCTCCACTTCATACACCTCCTTGGTGCGCATGTTCTCGAACCGCACCTTGGCATCGGTCACACGCCTGTTCTGGTCATCGGTCAGTTTGCCTTTGAGGAACAGCACGCGGTCTGGCCGGGCCTCCTTATAGAGCGGGAAACTGTAGAGGTCCCAGCCGCCCATGCCGTCCTCGCGCTCGTTGCTGCTGAAATAGGCGGTCTTGCCATCCACGGCCACAAAGAAGTTCACATCCGCACCTTCCGTATTGATAGGATGCCCCAGATTCTTCGGTTTCCACCAATTGCCAAGGCTGTCCTGCTTGGTGTAGTAGATGTCGAAACTGCCCACACCACCGTGCCCCTCCGAACTGAAATAGAGCGTGTGGCTGTCCTCGTGGATAAAGGGCGACTTCTCGTTCTTCTTCGTGTTGATGGTGGTGCCGAGGTTCTTGGCCATTCCCCATGTGCCATCTTCCTGCAACTTGGAATAGTAGAGGTCCATGTTGTCGATGTCGCCTATCGAATCCTCACGGATACTGACGAAGTAGAGTGTCTTCCCATCTGGAGTAATGGTGGGCTGCCCCTCAAAGGCGTCCTTCTTGTTCACGCCCTCGCCAAGGTTCACGGGCTCGCTCCAACCGTGGGCACGCCAATCGCTGTAGAAGATGTCGCAGTTCTTGTAGCCCTGCGCATTGTCGTTGCAGATGGTGAGGAACATGCGCTTGTTGTCGATGGTCATACTGGCACTGCCGATGTTCTCCGTCACGTTGAAGGGCTTGGGCATGGCCGTTCCCTTGTCAAAACTGCCGTCCAGTTGCTTGCGGCTGATGGTGAACTCCTCCACTTGGCGCGGGGTGAGGTCGTTCTTGCGCGTCACCATGTGGTTGCGGATGTAGAGCGCATTCTCGCCATCGGGCGAAAGGATGGCCAGATACTCGTTGTCGCGGCTCGACACGCCCGGTACTACCTGTGGCGCAAACGGCACAGGATGGCTGTAGAGCGAATCGTAGAACGAGCACTGGGGTATCAGTGCCTCCACCTGCTCATACTTGGCCGTGTAATCCTTGGGATACATGCGCGGGTCGGGCAGTTCCACTTTCAGAAAACGCTTGAAATGCCCTTCCGCCTCCTTGAAATCCTTGCGCTCCATGGCGATCATCCCCATGAAGTAATAAGGGTAGGGGTGGTAGTCGGGGCATTGTTCGGCCACGCGCTTCATAGGGTCATAGCCGAAAGCGATTCCTTTGCCCATAGGGTTCTTCTCGGCCTTTGTCATCTGGTCGAAATACTTGGCAAAGAGCGCACCCGTGTGGTCGGGCTCTGCTTTCAGGATCTCTTCATAGAGTTCATTGCGAACAGAAGGCTTCTTCTCATCAACCGCCTGCTCCCACAGTTTTTTCACCTGCTTGGAGCCGGGCATCTCGCAGCCTTCGGGGTTCTGGGCAACAAGCGCGTTCGGGATGGAGAGAACGATAGTCAGCAGAAAAAAGAAAATGGAAGATTGAAAATGGTGCGACATTAGTGACATACGTTAATCGTGGCCAGGTTGAAATCCATTGGTCATTCAGGCTCTTTCCATCAAAATGGAAACAGGACATTCATCAGTAGTTCCTCAAGGATCATTCCTGACTGTCAATCCCCTATTTTCCATTTTCACATGCGATCACTTCGGCTTTCCGAATATGCCTTTCAGTTTGTTCGCGGCTTCCTTCTTGGCTCTTTCCTCGGCCTCTTTCTTCAAGCGGTCGGCCTCTTTTCTGGCGCGGTCTTCGGCCTCCTTCTTCAGGCGTGCAGCTTCTTGCTCCGCCTGTCCCTTCAGTTTTGCTGCTTCCTGTTCTGCTTGATTCTTCAGCTTGTCCGCCTCTTCGCGGGCTTTGCGCTCCAGCTCATCCTTCTGCTTGTTCAATTCGTCTGTGGCCATGTTCTTCAGGCTTTCTCCGGCCGATGCACCGCCTTTGCCACCGAATGTCGGTGTGATGATCGGCTTGGCAAACGTGCCTTTCACCAACAGGTCCACATCGATCTTGTCCGTGGCCCCCAGATTCACTCCGAATCCTTTGGCAGCGGATGAAAGGCCACCTATTACCGCGTTGGCCTGTGAACCAAGCGCAGCGGTCGGGATGCTGGTCTTCATCACGTAGTCCATTGTTTCGTCAAAGCCATGGCTGCCGCCTATGTTGGCTGCTACGGGCCCCACTTTCACATCGAATGGGGCAATGGATACGCGACCATTCTCAAACTTGAAGCTCAGATTGATGTCTTTCACTTCGGGGTTTTTCAATGCTGGGTATTTGAT
>JBFYQB010000367.1:0-21206 GCA_041302955.1 Flavobacteriales bacterium | reverse complement strand
CCTGCACTGCGAATGTGCTCGACAGCGCATTGACGGCCTTGGTGCCCACACCATTCAGTCCGACCGATTTCTTGAACGCCACCGAGTCGTATTTCGCACCGGTGTTGATCTTGCTCACACAATCGACCACCTTGCCCAGCGGAATGCCACGACCATAGTCGCGCACACGCACACTGCGGTCCTTCACCGTCACCTCGATGGTCTTGCCGTGGCCCATCACAAACTCATCGATGCTATTGTCGATGACCTCCTTCAGCAGGATGTAGATGCCGTCATCGGCCTGCGAACCATCGCCCAACTTGCCGATATACATACCGGGACGCAGCCGGATGTGCTCGTTCCAATCGAGCGATTTTATCTGGTCTTCACCATAAAGAGCTTCTTCAGCCATAAGGTTTCAAGGTTCGAAGTTTCATGTTCAAGGCTCGGCCTTTGGAGGATTTTCAGGACGGAAAATAAGCAATGGCAGCGCATCTCGACAACCTCTAAAAGTACTCACACCGTTGTGCAGCTCAGGGAAAGGCATCTGCCGTTTTCAACATTGATTTGAACACAGTTTCTTGAGATATGATATGGTCAATCGGCTCTGAATCATGGCGTTCAACAATTTGCTACTTTCGCGCCCCTCTTAAAAACAACCATTCTGCCATGCACAGGACGCATACTTGCGGAGAATTGCGCGAAACCCACATAGGGCAAACGGTCACATTATCGGGTTGGATGTCTCGCAGCCGCGACCTTGGCGGAATGACCTTCATTGACCTCCGCGACCGATATGGCATCACCCAGTTGGCCTTCAACATGGACACGGATGCTGAACTGTGCACCAAGGCAAGAAAATTGGGCCGAGAATTCGTGCTCAAAGTGACCGGCACCGTCAAGGAGCGCGAAAGCAAGAACAAGAATATCGCCACAGGTAATATTGAGATCATTGTCTCCAACTTGGAGATATTGAATCCTGCCAAACTTCCCCCTTTCACCATTGAAGATGAGACAGATGGTGGCGAGGAGATCCGGATGAAGTACCGCTACTTGGATCTGCGCAGGAATGTGATGCGTCAGCACATGGAGTTGCGCCATCGCATTGCAATCGAGACAAGAAACTATCTTGACAAACAAAGCTTTTTGGAGGTAGAAACTCCATATCTCATCAAGAGCACTCCAGAGGGAGCAAGGGATTTTGTGGTGCCTTCACGCATGAATGCCGGTGAGTTCTATGCGCTGCCGCAAAGCCCGCAGACCTTCAAGCAATTGCTTATGGTTGCTGGGTTTGACAAATATTACCAGATCGTGCGCTGCTTCCGCGATGAAGACCTACGTGCAGACCGCCAGCCCGAATTCACACAGCTCGATTGCGAGATGAGCTTCGTGGAACAGGAAGACATTCTCAACACCTTTGAAGGGCTGACCAAGCATCTTTTTGAGAAGATCAAAGGCATGACGCTCAACGATTTTCCACGGATGCCTTACTCCGAGGCCATGCGTCTCTATGGTTCGGACAAGCCGGATATCCGCTTCGGAATGCAGTTTGTGGAACTGAACAATACCGTTCAGAACAAAGGCTTCAAAGTTTTTGACGATGCCGAATTGGTAATCGGCATCTGTGTCAAGAATGGTGCAGCATACACACGCAAGCAACTCGATGAGCTGACCGACTTTGTGAAACGCCCTCAGATCGGGGCCTCTGGTCTGGTGTATTGTCGTGCAAACGAGGACGGAACTTTCAAGAGCTCTGTCGATAAATTCTATGATGACACGCAGTTGGCCACTTGGGCCACTGTAATGAACGCCCAAAAAGGCGACCTTTTGTTGGTTATGGCCGGCCCAACGGACAAGGTCCGCAAGCAGTTGGGAACGCTCAGACTTCACATTGCCGCACAGGAAGGACTCACCGACCCGAATACTTACGCCCCACTTTGGGTAGTTGATTTCCCCTTGTTGGAATGGGATGAAGAATCTGGCCGATTCCATGCTATGCACCATCCCTTCACATCGTCTAAACCAGAAGACATTCATCTGCTAAGCAGCGATCCGGGCAAGGTGCGTGCCAATGCTTACGACCTTGTCATCAATGGTGTGGAAATAGGTGGTGGATCCATCCGTATTCACGATAAGACGCAGCAGGCACGTATGTTCGAATTGCTCGGATTCACGGATGAGGAGGCCCGTAACCAATTTGGTTTCCTTATGAATGCTTTCGAGTTCGGAGCTCCTCCGCATGGTGGCATAGCTTTCGGTTTCGACCGATTCACCGCGTTGTTTGGCGGGCAGAACGACATCCGTGACTACATAGCCTTTCCAAAAAACAACTCTGGAAGAGATATTATGATCGATTCTCCGTCTGTCATCGCTGACGAACAATTGAAAGAGCTAAGCATCCGTGTTGCCTTGAATTCATCAAAGTAAAATCCTCATATTGTTTAATTCTATATTTGCCCAATGAGATTACGTCCTGCGGCACTTTTGCTGCTATTTTCAACCCTCCTGTTCCTTTCGGAATCGTGCATGACGAGGAAGGATATCTCGTATTTTCAAGACATTTCCGACACATTGTCCGTGCAGCCCATTACACACGACTACGAGGCTGTCATACAGCCTGGCGACATGGTGAGTGTGCATGTGACCAGTTTGAGTCCGGAGGCCAGTAGTTTCTTTAATTCACTTGAAGAGCAGACTGGTCGTCTTGTTCCAAACACATACCTTGTAGATGCAGGCGGGGTGATTGAGATGCCTTTGATTGGAAGTGTCAAAATCTCTGAAAGCAGCACACAGGTTGCAAAGTTTCTGATTCGAAATAAGTTGGACAAATTTCTCGTTGATCCAACGGTCCGGGTGCGTATTCAGAACTTTAAGGTCACGGTGTTAGGTGAGGTACAGAAACCGGGGGTTTACAACATCCCTGACGAGAAAATCACGCTGCTTGAAGCATTGGGCTTGGCAGGCGACCTGACCATATTTGCTAAGCGAAAAGACGTTCTTCTAATCCGTGAAAAAGATGGACAACGTCAATTCGTCAAGGTAGATCTCCGTTCAAAGGAATTTTTCGAATCTGAATACTATTATTTGCATAGCAATGACATTGTGTATGTGGAACCTGGAAAAGGTAAAATTGCATCTGCCGATTCCTGGTACAGGATTTTGCCTATCGTTTTCAGCGGTATGACTGCCGTGGCTCTCTTTATGCAAAGAGTTATTCCATATTAAGCAATTGCCATGAGTGATTTCACAAATGAGTTGAACCGCGATAAAAGCGAGGAGATTGACCTGAGTAAACTGTTTAGGCTTGCGTTAGACAAGTGGTATCTCTTTGCGATTTTTATTTCCGTTTCGCTTGCATGTGCCTATGCCTATAACTGGTATACACACCCCATATATGAAATGCGGGCCACGGTACTTGTGGATGATGAAACAAGCGATATATCAAAATCTATTCTAGAAGAAGTTGGTGTTGGTGGGGGTAAAAGCAGAAATATTGAGAATGAAATAGCCATTCTTCAATCTCGTAGTCTGCTTACTAAAGCAATACGTTCTCTCGACATCAATATATCGTATCAAGCTGACCTAGGGCTGAAGTCCCGGGAATTGTATGGCAACACTCCGGTCATATTGGAATTCATTCCTTCCGAGACGGCTCCAGAAAGCTTCAATGCAATTATTTCTATAGTTGATGCCTCATCTTTTACAATTTCAATTATTGCATTCTCTAGCACCCAAGGTTCAGCCGTAACCTTAGAAAAGAAACTGATTTTTGGCGAAGACCTTTCGACGGATTGGGGTCATTTCAGAATAACAAAGAATGGAAGATTTGAAGAATATGTGACGGGCTCAAATGCGTCCACGCGAACATTCAATGTTTCTTTTGTAAGTGATGAGAAATTGGTGAGCCACTATAAATCCATTCTGAAGGTGGATGTGGCTAGGGCGAAGGCATCAATTCTTGAACTCAAACTGCAAGAACGAGTCCCTCAAAAGGGAGTGGATGTCCTGAATGCGCTTTTGGATGTGTATGTGAAGGCTAGCATCGAGAAAAAAAATCAGCTTGCCTCCAATTCGTTGAAGTTCATTGACGCGCAACTTCAAGTTATCACCGTGGAATTATCTGAGATTGAAGGTGATATTCAGTCTTTTAAAACAGACAATGGCATTACAGATATTGGTGCTGAAGCCAATTTCTTTCTAGGACAAGTTGGAGGTCTTGATCAGACCGTGTCTGAACTTGACGTTAAGCTAAGTTTCATAGGCTACTTGGAAGGTTATGTAAAGAGTGGTAAAGATTTGAATAATGCTTCACCATCAAGTCTAGGGATTGACGACCCCTTGCTTAATCGCCTGATAGCCAGACTTAGTGAGTTAAGCTCAGAGAAGGAAAGTCTTCTCAAGTTAACCAAATCTGATAACCCGTTAGTTTCTACAATTGACGGTAAGATTGACGATACCAAGAAAGCATTGTTGGAAAATATCTCAAGTATTAAAAGTGGCCTGCAAGCATCTCGGGCAGAGGTTAATAAGCAACTTGGAAAGGTAGAAGGCAAAGTGAAGAACCTGCCAAAGGCAGAATATGAACTTCTTGCGCTACAGCGAAAATATTCAATTAAGGAAAGCCTCTACCTCTTACTCCTAGAAAAGAAGTCAGAGAATGCTATTCTTCTGGCTTCTACGGTATCAAACAATGTGGTCCTTGATGCCGCACGTAGTTCGGATGTTCCGGTCGTACCAAAGAAAAGTTTGATATATCTGTTAGGTCTACTGGCTGGTCTCAGCATCCCAATGCTGTATATCGGTTATCTTATTGTTTTCAACGATAAAATTCGCGACAAAGAAGATCTGGTAGCAGCTACGCCAATACCACTTTTAGGTATAATCCCTCACAACCCTGAGCAGAACATTGTGGTTGTGGCCAACAACTCTAATAGCCCTATCGCTGAGTCGTTCCGTTCGGTAAGGACGAATTTAACCTTCTTGATGCGTGTTGACACATTAGGGCCTAAGGCTTCGGCAAAGGTTATTCAGGTTACCTCATCTGTTGGGTCTGAGGGAAAGTCATTTTGCTCCGTAAATCTTGCAGCATCTATGGCCATTGGAGGTTCGCGCACGGTTATCATTGGTCTTGACCTTCGCAAACCAAAGCTGGCTCAATACTTCGATATATCTAATGATGTGGGCATGAGTCTTGTTCTTTCGGGACATACAGCCCTTAATGATGCGATTATTCACTCGGGCATATCCGGTCTGGATATTATTGTCGGTGGGCCAATCCCGCCAAATCCTTCGGAATTACTGATGAGTAGTAAAATGGCTGAGGTAATCAAGGAATTGGAGAACTCATACGATTACATCGTGCTCGACACCCCACCAATAGCACTAGTTACGGATAGTTTAATATTGTCGGAATATGCTGCTACCACAGTTTATATGGTGCGCCAGAACATGTCGCGTAGCAATAGCCTAGCATATATGAACGACCTCTATCGTAGCAAGAAGATTCAAAGCGCATCGATACTATTCAACGATGTGAAACAATCAAGGTTCGGCTATGGTTACGGCTATGGTTACGGCTATGGTTACGGCTATGGTTATTATTCGGAGCCTAAAGGTCCACAAGGTATTTGGGGACGCATTCAGAGCTTATTCAGAAAATAAGCCTTACACTTTGCAATCAAGCACGGAGAATTCAGAATTGTTGCTCACAAATTCTGGGACAAAATTCTTCATGACCTGTACAATTTGAACTGCGTCACCTTTAGAAAGTGCGGATTGAACGTGTTCGATCATTAGAAGTACGGTCTCGTTTTCTATAGGTCTTACGCCTGCGATCATAATTTTGGGATGGTGCGTTGCTTTGGTGCTTTCTTTGTCCGCAAGAAGTTCCTCGTATAGTTTTTCACCTGGACGCAGACCTGTTACCTTAACTTCAATATCTACTTCTGGCTGGAGTCCAGAAAGTCGGATCATTTTGTGAGCGAGGTCAATTATCTTTACTGATTCACCCATATCAAAAACAAAGATTTCGCCACCCTGTCCCATTGCTCCTGCTTCTAGCACCAAATTGCATGCCTCAGGAATGGTCATGAAATAACGCGTGATATCGGGATGGGTAATGGTAACTGGTCCACCTGCCTCAATCTGTTTTCGAAACAAGGGTATGACCGAACCATTAGATCCCAGCACATTGCCAAAACGGGTCGTTATGAAGTGGGTGGAATTTTGACCCGCATTTAGTACTTGCGTGTAAATTTCTGCCATGCGTTTACTTGCACCCATTACATTGGTCGGATTAACCGCCTTGTCCGTTGAAACCATTACGAAACGGCTGACACCAAACTCAACACTTAGGTCTGCAATATTTTTTGTTCCCCAAACATTCACCCGCATTGCTTCAAATGGATACGCTTCCATCATAGGCACGTGTTTATAGGCTGCTGCATGAAATACAGTATCGGGTTTGTATTTTTCAAACAACAATCGCATACGCCTTTCATTGGTGATGTCTGCGATTATAAAAGCTGCATTTTCTGACAATATCGGGTTCTTGGCACGAACACTAACTTCCAGATCGTGAAGTGGGCTTTCTGCTTGGTCTATGAAAAGCACTTTCGCTGGTCGATAGTGTAGAATTTGCCGTGCTATTTCGCTTCCTATTGAACCAGCGGCCCCCGTAACAAAAAGTACCCTTCCCTGCACGTAGCTCTTAACATTGACACTATCCAAAGTGATTGGTTCGCGTTCAAGCAAATCCTCAATCTTAACTTTTTTAATCTGATTGATGGTCAAATTTCCCTGTATCCAATTTCTGATTGCTGGGACCACTTTTACCTTCAATCCGAGTTCGATACCTCGCTCAATTATTTCCTTCTTCTTCCGGCCATCTAGCTTCTGAATTGCAATTACAAGTTGATGAATGCGCATTTCCGAGATGCTGCTCTCATTTAAGATGCTTGGAGAAAACACTGGCAGTCCATCAACGCGTTTACCCCATTTCTGCTGGTGATCGTCAATGTAGCCAACTATATCATAGAATCTTGTCAGATCCTGACCCAAGGTTATTCGTGTAATTATGCCAGATGCTCCCGCCCCATAAATGAGCACACGGATGCGTCCTTGCTTGCGCCCTTGCAATACCTGTTGAAATATGGTTTTAACTAAGAATCGAAACCCTATCATGGAGACCAAAGCCAAGAACAGGGTGATTACAAAGATTGAAAGTGAAAATACGGAGCCCGTCACCGGAACAAAATCAAGTACCACTGAAACGGCAACACCCAGCAATAATGCCAAGAAGGATGCCATCAGAATGCGCAACGCATCTTGGACACCAGTATGTCGAATTATTCCTGTATATGACTTGAAGGCTATAAAACCTATAAGATAAATGGCCAAAGTGAAGCCAACCTGCGATAACAACAAATCAATTGACGCTCCCTGCAGGTCAAAATTGAATCTCAGGATAAGGGCAATGGGGATAGTGAAGAAAACAATTCCCAAATCGATGGCAAGTACAGCCCATCGAGATAGAAATTTGTCTGAAAATCGATTGATAATGGATTCAAGCATGATAAGCAGATTTATCTGGTCAAAAGTACAAGACCGACCTGCTCATATCGCTACGCATTATCACGTATGATGCCATATCAAACGAATTCCATTGACAGGGTACGATCAAGACAGGCAAAAATTCGTTCTCTTTCAATGGAGGTCAAATTTGATCCTGAGGGAAGGCAGATACCATTGGCAAAAAGGCCTTCGCTTACACCAGTGCCAAAATAGGGGAACCTCTCGAAAATGGGCTGCAAATGCATGGGTTTCCATAAAGGGCGCGCTTCTATTTCAGAGGCCTCTAAGGCTAGTCGAAGTTGCTCACGGGTCAATCCATTGTTGGTTATTGGATTAATGAGGACACACGAAAGCCAACGATTACTGAACGCTCCAATGGGTTCTTCATGTAGTTGAATAGCCCACGATGCGGTGTTCTTATTTTCGAAATACGCTGCATACAATTGAAAATTATTCCTTCGCTGCCGCACTCTCTCATTGAGCACCTCCATTTGACCACGGCCAATTCCCGCCAGTACATTGCTCAATCTGTAATTGTAACCTACCTGGCTATGCTGATAATGTGGCGCTGCATCACGCGCTTGGGTTGCAAGAAACCGTGCTTTTACCACCATTTCGCCATCATTGCTTAGTAGCGCACCGCCTCCGCTTGTGGTTATGATCTTGTTGCCATTGAAGCTCAATGCTGCCAACTTACCAAATGTGCCACAGGCCTTCCCTTCAAGTGTTGAACCCAATGCCTCAGCGGCATCCTCAAGTACAGGAATATCGTATTTGGCTGCAACAGCCATGATCTCCTTCATTTTGGCTGGCATTCCATAAAGGTGTACAGGAATTATGGCCTTCGGTTTTCTGGCCTCCAGTGTCCTTCCATTCGAATCCGTAGTGCCTTCTATGCAAGCCACTATTGCGGCCTCAAGCTGAACTGGACACATGTTCCAGGTCTCTAATTCAGAATCAACAAAAACAGGAATTGCACCTTGGTAGCGGATTGGATTTGCCGAAGCAGAAAAAGTCATGCTTTGGCAGATGACGTAGTCGCCAGCTTCCACTCCCAGTAATATCAATCCCAAATGAAGCGCTGCTGTTCCCGAACTTAAAGCAGCCGCGTGGCCAGAACCGGTGAATTTGCAGAGGTCTTCCTCAAAGCCATTTACGTTCGGCCCCAACGGAGCAATCCAATTACTTACAAACGCATCGGCCACATACTTCTCTTCTGTGCCACCCATGTGAGGTGACGATAACCAAATTTTGCTCATCTAATATCTGTTCTAAATTTCAAAACTCTTCCAGGATTGCCAACAACTACCGCAAAATCGGGCACATTTTTGATAATGACGGATCCAGCACCAATAATAGCCCATTTACCAATTCTAATTCCCTGAATAACGCAGGAACCTATTCCCAGATGGGCTCCTTCTCCCACAAGGACATTACCCGCCAAAGCTACGTTTGGCGATAGGTGGGAGAAATCACCAACAATACAATCATGATCTATTGATGCATTCGTGTTAATAATGCAATGCTCACCTACAACAGAGCCTGCATTTATGGTCACGTTTGCCATCACCACACTTCCTTTGCCAACTTGAGAACTTTGTGATAGAATTGCTGAGGAATGAACACCCTTTCCAAATTTGACTTTGAGACTATCTGCCAACTTCTTACGCATGAGATTATTCCCAACCGAGATAATCAGATCATCATTTGCAACATGAAAATCCGACTCGGTTAAGGAATGATATACAGGCTTGTTGGAGAATAGAGAGAGAGACGGGTTATCGTCTATAAAGGCTTTAATCTCAATTCCATTGCTGGTAAGAATATCCGCTATCACCTTCCCATGACCGCTTGCACCATAGAGGAACATCAGTTGTTGCCCTTAAATTTCTCCATTGTTGCTTGTCCTTCCTGACTTATTCCATCAGAGTAGAGCACTTTTTTCACTGTCAACAAAAGTATGCGCAGATCGAGCGCAAACGAGATGTTGTCCACATACCAGACATCCAGCCTGAATTTTTCATCCCAGCTAATGGCGTTTCGGCCGTTTATCTGTGCCCAGCCCGTTATTCCGGGTCGCACTTCATGCCTTCTGGCCTGCACTGATGAATAGAGTGGAAGATACTCTACCAACAGGGGCCGTGGTCCAATGAGACTCATGTCGCCCTTGATGACGTTTAGCAATTGCGGTATCTCGTCCAACGATGTCTTGCGAACAATTCTTCCAACCGCTGTAAGACGGTCTGAATCAGGCAAGAGTTGGCCATTCATATCACGTCTATCACTCATCGTTCTGAATTTGATGACCTTGAATATCTGACCGTTAAAGCCTGGGCGGTCTTGAGTAAAGAAAGGCTTCCCTCTATTGACAATAGACAACATAAGACATGTCAGACCAAATACCGGAACTGCCAACACTAAGGCGGTTATAGCAAGCAAAATATCCAAACCTCGTTTTAAGTTAAGATACATTCACTCTTCTTTGAATACTGACTTAAAGATGTTTAGATAAGACTGAACAGCCACTTCAAGGCTATATCTTGAACTGGCAACTCTACGGGCGTTCTCACCCTGCTGAAGTATCATTTCATCAGACTTAGTGTATCTAACAAACGCTTCTACTGAGTTGGAGTCTAGGACGGGTGGAAGTACGAACCCGCACTCACTTTGGGTTATCACATCACTTTGCCAACCTCCATGATTGATCAGAATTGGTTTCCCTGCTGCTAAAGTGTCGAAGAATTTATTCGCTGAGTTGGCCCAAAGTGGTTTTACATCGATTACAAATGAACTTCCCATGTCTGCTTCCGCATACAAGCAAGGAAGCAGCTCCTTTGCCACAGAATCAATGAAGAACAGATTTCTACCCAGAACTCCTTTCTCTTCCGCCAAATGGATTAGCCTGGTCTTGTCCAACCCATCCCCAACAGCGACGAAAACAATTTCACTGTCTATGTTCCAAACACGCTCAGCAAGATTTACCAAATAATCCAGTCCGTTTACTCTTCCAAACGTTCCAGCATATAGAACTATGAATCTTTTAGAATTCCTGATTACATCATATAACACTCGTTTCCCTTCAAAAACCTGACAGCCAAATCGTTGTGTTTCAGAAATGTTCTCAATTACAATTGAAGCTTTGTTTCTGAACTCAGGAAATCTTGAGCAAATAGATGCCTGCATGTCAACAGAGAGAGGGACTATGGTTGCAGCACATCTGTAAATAAGCCATTCTACCCTTTCTAAAAGCCACAAGACCCATTTGAATCTGATAGCTCCGACAGCAGCGACCGCCTCAGGCCAAACATCTCGAACCTCGAAAACAAACGGCACACCATGGAAAAGTCTTTTGGCTAATGCTGGTATACCAATTGTAAGTGGCGTAGAAGTCGCAAGAACCACATCACATTCCAACTTAAGGCATCTAATCGTACATAACCAAAGAAAGCGGAAAAACGCCCAGATTCTTTCAACATTGGACATGTGATTGCTGTATGCAAGATATATATAATGTATCCTAATACCTTCCATATTGACAATCTGCCATTGACCACCATTTATTCGAAATCGGTCATCTGACGTGGCAGTTAGCACATCCACAGTCAATCCATTTTGAACGAAAGACCTTGCGAGATCATATGACCTAGTTCCCCCTGATTCTTGTGGGTGCTTAAAGTACTGATGCAGATATAACAACCTCATGTAAAGCCTATTGTCGAAAAACGCCCTTCATTAGCACTAAGAGCATGAATAATAATTCGCTAACCGTTCAAACACGCTCTGCAAATTTAAGCTTATGCAGCTAAAGACAGGTAATACCCTTATGACAATCTCGTAAATGGGTTTTGTAGATGATGCATCCTAATCTACCGCTTCATTTAAACTCCCGTTTAAACACTTTTACTCATGAAGCTTTACCTAAGGAGAGTTCTTCAGGAGGTGCTAATGAGGCCGGTCTTAGCTCCCGGATTCCGGTTCCAATTAAAAGTAGGAACAAAGCGTATCTAAAATACGAGAAATCCCCGCTAAAAAGTAAACAAAGAATAAAAAAGTAACCTAAGAACGTGACTTTACTGTTTCTTTTCAATGACCACAATAAAGCTAAAAGCAGCACCAGCCCAATCAACCCCGTTTCAGAACCAATTTCAAGGAACAGATTGTGCGGATAATTGTGCAGCCCCGCGGCAAATAACGACCATGCTCCAAAGCCAACACCGAAAAAGGAGTTGTCTACAAACATTTCAGCCGATCGGCTATAGAACTCCAGTCTCACTCCCACAGATCCAGCGCCCGCACCTTCTACAAATTCATCCGAATTTGTCAGCATAGCCTGCAAGGCACTCCCTGCCCTCAAATTGTCTGAACCGGTCTTAACCAACAAAGCACCTACAAGAAATGCAGCTAATACTACCAACCTTTCTTTCATAGTCTTGCCAATTAATGAACGAAACTTTAATACGGCAACTATCGCTAAAGCAAAGGCGGGGCCCTTAGAACCAGACCATAACACCGCTAATACGAAAGCCAACGATAGCAAAATGGTCGCCAAACCTCTATCGGCCCTCAGTAAACTTGCTATTGCCCCCATGCCACAGACCCATCCGAAAGGAATTGGGCCAAGTAGACCATATCTAACTTGGCGGTCAAAGAATCCGTTGCTCAATTTATACAATACGGCAAATACCAATACAATCAATGCGAAGGTGATGACGTGGTCGAGCACATCCTCCTCATTCCAGCGCTTATAAGTGCAGGCAAGGGCGCCCATAGTGAGTGGCAGTAGTAATCCAAGATGTGCCTTTTCAATTCCATAATGTAACTTTTCAGGCACAATGAAAGCCGATACAATCAACCAAGCATACAACATTAAGGCAATAGCAATAATACGGCCTGAATTACTTTCTCTTTTTATAAGGTAATAAGTAATTACGGGAATTGACACCAAACAAATTATGAGGGAATTTAGCGCCACTTGATTCTCATCTCGACTGTCGCGGAAAAATTCTTTTGCTCCAATGGTTATTACCAAAAGCAGAATGAAAACCATTCTTTCCTGAAGAAGACGAATGCTTCCTATTCCTCCGAATAGTCTCATTTTTCAGAGATAAATCGACCACTTAACAAGACCCAAAGCGAATCAAAATAAATACACCCATCCATATTTCGGAGAGCAAAAATCGCATATTCATTTGAGCGCAACAAAACGCTGAATAAAACAGTTGACTTCAATCTGCACATCATGGTTTTTAGCAATTTTCTATATGCTTCACGGTATCTGATGCAGGATTCTATTCACGCGATAAAACCCAACGACATTCCTTACCATTAGTCCAAACGAAGTAGCTACGGCTGCGCCAATAAATCCAAATAAGGGGATAAGCACAAAAGATGACGCAATAGTGGCAAAGGCAGACATAAATTCTATGTTTCTTTGAGTGCGATGATGCCCACTCATATTCAATACGAAGTTTACAGGTCCTACAATTACGGCAAGCAACTGCCCTAACGCCATTATTACCACAGCTGGTGAAGCCGCTATAAAATCTTCACCAAAAAGAAGTAGTATTTCCTTAGCAAACACCACCACACCCCCAAACAATGGCAATACAAACACCAACATATATCGGATACTTTTGTAATGTAGCCTCTTGGCCTCATAGTTCTTCCCGCTATGGTAAAACTGAGCGAATTTAGGAGCCGTAACTGCCTCCACTACCCAAAGCAAAAAACTAATTGTAAAAGTAATACTATTCGCCAACGCATATAAAGCCAATTGTTTTCCGTCTACAAAAAGTCCCAAAATCAATGTCGGTGCAAACTGAATAAGATAAATTGTCATGCTGGCAACCGCATAATCTGGAAGAGAACGCATAAAAGGCTTCATATCTAAGGGAACAATGTCTGTTGAAACCACTCGTACCAACTTTCGTAGGGTAATTTGACCGAGCAAAAACACTAAAACACTGGAAACAAGGAGAAATCCTGAAGCTATCCATGCAGTAACCTCAACTCTAAAGAACTCCGAATATAAGAAAACCGAACTTGCCGCTACAAAAACCATTAGCCCAACTTCAAAAAACGGGGCTATCTCAGACTTTCCCATTGCCTTGAAGTATGCGGACTGCACCACAAGGAAAGAATGAAATGGCATTGTAATAGCCATCATTACTATTATTTCCTTGTAATCAAGACTTCCGTAAAAAATTTGAGATAAAATGCCACTCCCCAATATAAACACGCTAGCCAAAACGATGGAAAGTCCAAACGACAGGACGCTCACTTTTAGTAGATGTTCACGGAATGCTTGGTAACTCGAATTAGCATAGAGGATACTGGCAAACCGTAGAACCGCCATAGGCATACCGAATCGAGACATGATTGAAAATCCAGTTAGCATCGTATACGACAACATGAACTGACCATAATCATTGGCTCCCATGTATCGGGCTAATACGAAGTTAAAAACCAAGGTGCCAATAGCAGCCAACCCCCTACTTATGGCTGTCAGTAGCAACTTCTGCAACAATCCGTAATCTCTTTTGAGAATTTCAATCACTATTTGCTAATTTACTATCTGATGTCGCTGTAGACCTTGATTAGGGAAGGAATAACAACAACTCGATTCACCCCTGCTAAACGGTAATCTAGCTGCAGTATTACAAGTTTGTAGTTCAGACCACATCCTTAATCGCAAGCGGTATAACTCAAATTTTCTTCTGACCAATAAATTAAATTGAAGTTAGAAGGCTACTTGAAACCCCCGTAACTAAACTGACGATTTTCACATCCCCCACCAGCTCTCTGCCAACTATGTTCTCCACCAGGTAATCCCCACCCTTAACAAGCACATCAACTTGCAGTTCGCTTATCAACTCATATGGCGAATCTTCATCGAATACTATCAAATAACCAATGGCATCGAATGAGGATAAGGTATTTAGGCGAACAAGCTCCTTGTTCACGGGTCTATATTGGCCTTTTAGTCGACTGACAGAAGCATCACTGTTCAACCCTACAATGAGTATATCCCCGAAAGACCGCGCCTCTTCAAGAAGTTTTCGGTGCCCTGAATGCAGCACATCGAAGCATCCGTTGGTGAACACGACCTTCTTGCCTTTCAGTTTCTCACACAGTTGTGCTACATCCTCACGTTTAACAATTTTTGCAGACATCAAATCTAAAGAATCGTCTACTTCCCTTCGCGTAACAGCGGTAGTACCTCGCTTGCCGATAGCGATGCCTGCAGCGATATTGGCGGCAAGAACGCCCTCTTTCAACGACTTTCCCTCTGTGATCCAAACACCTATTGTGGCCAATACCGTGTCTCCAGCTCCGCTCACATCAAAAATCTCCTGCGCTACGGCAGGCACATTAAACACATACCCTTCGCCTATTAGGGTCATCCCTTCGCTGGAACGGGTTGTAAGAATATTCTGGGTGTAGCCCTTAACGAAAAGCCCTCTTGCTGCTCGCACCACCTCATTGTCGTCATTGGCTACCGCATATCCACCTGCCAACTGTAGCTCCTTCAAATTGGGCGTGATGAGATATGGATTACGGTACGCTTCCCAATCACTACGTTTCGGGTCAACGATGACCCGGAGGGCATTCTCCGCAGCCCACGACATCAGTAGATCTAAGACCTGATCGCTTAGTGTGCCTTTGGCATAGTCGGAGACCAGAACAAGAGAAATTTCAGCAGAAACAGAGGTCAAATAGTCTTTAAGAGACTGAGACTGCTCCGTATTCCAAACATGCTGCTCTTCGCGGTCGACACGAACTATCTGCTGACCAGAAATGATGCGTGTCTTGGTGATGGTCGGAGAAGAGGAGCGAAACAGATTTGCTTCAATGGCTTGTTCTTTGCAAGCGTTGATTAGTTCTTCGCCCGCGGTATCATTTCCAATTAGTCCAACAAGAATGGGGCTGCCACCAAGGCTGGCAACGTTGGCTGCCACGTTTGCCGCTCCGCCAAGGGTGCTCCATTCGCTCTGCACTTTGACTACCGGAACAGGTGCTTCAGGACTGACTCTGTCAACAGACCCGGCAATGTAACGGTCGAGCATCACATCGCCTATCACCAGAATGCGTTGGGTACGCGCCATGCCGCAAAAGTCAGAAGAAAATCGCGGTTTACACTATCATGCCCGCTCCGACCGTGTTGTTGGTCGCTTCGTCAATGAGAACAAGGCTTCCAGTGGACCGGTTCTTTCTATAACTGTCCAAGAACAGGGGTGCCGTGGTCCGGATACTGATTCGACCGATGTCATTCAGCCCCAAAGTATGTTCGCCCTCCGATTTTTGCAGGGTATTGATGTCCATCTTGTAAACAACTGTCTTTATGACGCAACGCACGTCTTTGGTGGTATGCTTCAAGCTGTACTTCCCTCCGATCTGAAGCGATTTCTCGCCCATCCAACAGATCATCAGGTCGATATCCTGCTCAACTGTAGGACGGTTATTGACTTTGACGATCATGTCGCCTCTACTTATATCAATATCATCTTCCAAGGTCATCGTGACAGATGCGGGTGCAAAGGCATCGCCCGAAGTGCCGTCCATCTTATCAATGGTCAGGATCTTTGAAGTAAAACCCGATGGAAGCACCACTACTTCATCGCCCACACGGAAAATGCCTCCAGCAACGCGGCCTGCATATCCACGATAGTCGTGATGTTCGGTTTTCATTGGGCGGATGACATACTGCACCGGAAAGCGCGCATCGATATGATTGTGATCGCTGCCGATGTGCACGTGTTCCAGAATGTGCATCAGTGTAGAACCATCGTACCAGTTCATCTTCGTAGAGCGGTCCACCACGTTATCACCCAAAAGAGCACTTATCGGGACGAACCGAACATCCTGAATATCCAGCTTGGCCGAGAAATCTTCGAAATCCTTGCACACTTTATCAAAGACCTCTTCGGAGTATTCGACAAGATCCATCTTGTTCACACAGACCACCACATGTGGAATTTGCAGCAATGAGGCGATGTAGGCGTGGCGCTTGGTCTGCTCAATCACTCCCTTACGGGCATCTATAAGAATGATGGCAAGGTTGGCGGTGCTCGCTCCTGTAACCATGTTGCGCGTGTACTGAATATGCCCTGGCGTATCGGCAATGATGAACTTGCGCTTGGGCGTGGCGAAATAGCGATATGCCACATCGATGGTGATGCCTTGTTCGCGCTCGGCACGAAGGCCATCTGTCAGCAGTGCGAGATTCACATGCTCCTCGCCCTTGCGTTCACTGGCCAATTGGATGGCCTCCATCTGATCTTCGAAGATGGATTTGCTGTCGTACAACAAACGCCCGATCAACGTGCTTTTGCCATCGTCAACACTGCCAGCGGTGGTAAAACGTAGCAGCTCCATGTCGAGGTAACCTTGGTGATCTCCTGATATTTCGCTCATCACGTTTAGAAATAGCCTTGTTTTTTCCTGTCTTCCATCGCGGCCTCCGAGCGCTTGTCGTCCTGCCGGCTGCCCCTTTCGGTGACACGGGAGGCAGCAACTTCGTCAATGATCTCGATTAATGTGGAGGCAGATGACAGTGTTGCACCCGTGCAGGTCATATCGCCAATGGTGCGGAAACGCACTTGCATTTCGCGCAGCCCATCAATTTCTGCGGGACGCAGATTCATAAATTCCGAATGCGCATAGATGGCTCCACTGCGCTCAAAACACTGCCGTTGATGGGTGAAATAGATGCTCGGCATGGGGATATTCTCCATCAGTATATACTGCCAGACGTCCATCTCCGTCCAGTTGCTGATGGGGAACACCCGGAAATGCTCGCCCAAATGCTTACGGCCGTTGAAGAGATTCCACAGTTCCGGGCGTTGGTTCTTAGGGTCCCATTGGCCAAATTCATCGCGGTGCGAGAAGAACCGCTCCTTGGCCCGCGCCTTTTCCTCGTCCCTGCGACCACCACCCATGGCACAATCAAAGCGATTGGCCTCTATGGCATCTAGCAATGTGACGGTCTGGAGGGCATTGCGACTGGCATTGAAGCCTTTCTCTTCCACAGCGCGGCCTTGGTCTATGGAATCCTGAACCGATGCCACGATGAGCTTCGCACCGATGCGCTTCACCATGGCATCGCGGTAGGCTATCGTCTCTGGGAAATTGTGACCAGTGTCCACATGCAATAATGGAAATGGAATGCTGGCCGGATAGAATGCTTTCATGGCCAAATGCGTCATCACGATCGAATCCTTACCGCCAGAGAACAACAGCACAGGGTTTTCGAACTGGGCGGCCACTTCGCGCAGCACATAGACCGATTCGGCCTCCAGTTCACGCAGATGATTCAATTTATAGGTATCCAAAAGCTATGGTCAGAAGTTGATTCGCGGTTCGATGGTCTGAAGAATCTGCTTGGCGCATTCCTCCACGCTGCGGTCTGCGGTAGTGATGTCAATGAAGTCGAAGATCGGAGCCTCGAAAGGCGCGTCAAAGCCAGTGAAATTCTTGATCTCGCCTGCGCGTGCCTTCTTGTACAATCCTTTCACATCGCGCTGTTCGCAGATGTCAAATGGGGTGTTGATGAAGACCTCAACAAAATCATCACTACCGATGATCTCCTTGGCCTTATTGCGCAGCGCAATGGTCGGGCTGACAAAGCAATTGATGGTGATGATGCCGCAGTTGACGAACAATTTGGTCACCTCCGCCATCCTTCGGATGTTCTCCTCGCGGTCAGCCTCGCTGAAACCAAGGTCGCGATTGATCCCCACGCGGATATTGTCGCCATCAAGTATCTGAGTTGCGTGACCTCGATCATGCAGCAATTGCTCCAACGCAATGGCAATGGTGGTTTTGCCCGATCCGCTCAGGCCTGTCATCCAGACTGCCAAGCCACGTTGGTTCAGCAAAACCTCCTTGTCTTGACGCTGCAACATGCGGTCAAACACCGGATGGATATTATCGGAAGGACTGCTCATTTGGGGCGGCAAAGATATAATCCCTATCGCGCAAATGGGGAATTGATCTGGGGCGGCTTTTCTTGGTATTGTTCCAAACCACAACTCATTCTAATATTGATATAACGTCAGTCTGATGTAAGTTGAAGCTGAACAAACGTAGGTTCAAACTGAACAAACGTATATTTAGAGTTGACAAGACGTAGTTATAAATTGAGCAGACGTAGGTTCGAGTTGAACAGACGTAGGTTCGAGTTGAATAAACGTAGGTTTAGCATTGACAAGACGTAAGTTCGAGTTGAACAAACGTAGGTTCGAACTGAACAGACGTAGATTCATTGTTAACCAGAAGGCAGCTTAACATACCGGCCATCAACTCTCCTACTGCCACTTACTGGTGGTCTATTCCTATCGCACAAATGGCGACTTGATTCCGAAGCCTTAAGCATATAGCACCGCATGGAATCTTAATGGTATCCTTTCGTCAAAAAATTACCTTTGCCGCAATTCCCCACAGATGCGGCAGGCTATCATTGCTTTGTTCATTGCTTGCTTAGCTTCTACCAGCGGCTTTGCGCAAGAACATTACGCCTATCCGCTCAACAACGCCACCTATGGCGAGTTTGAGGGCATGTTGCAACAGCCAGGAGAGCAGTTTCACACATCGGTGCGACCTTATCGTATTCATGAGCTGAACGAGAGCATTCCGTTTGATTCGCTGCGAAGTGTGCGCTACCAGCCCGGCAAGTTTGCCCGCACTTGGGTTGGTCGCAAGATGGTGATGGAAAGCCTGCTGAAGCTCGATTCATCCAAGTTCCAAGTGTTCTTCGACCCGGTTTTCCACATGGACTATGGTGTCGATTTTGCTGGTGATGCTCGGCATGTGATCAACACCCGTGGGTTTGTGGTGAAAGGAAGCATTGGCCGAAAGCTATCGTTCTTCACCGCATTTTGGGAGAATCAGGCCACGTTCATGCCCTACATGACCGAGTGGATCGAGCGGAACAAAGCCATCCCAGGGCAGGGCTGGCTCAAGGAATTTTCGTTTGATAACGGTTTCTACAAGACCATGAAAGTGCAGCCCAATGGCTACGATTATTTGATGGCATCTGGTGTTGTGTCCTTCACTCCGATCAAGGCTTTCAATGTGCAGATCGGCAATGACAAGCATTTCATAGGTGAAGGCTACCGTTCGTTGCTTTTGTCGGATGCGCCTTTCAACTACCCTTTTCTGAAATTGACCACCAAATGGTGTGGGCTACAGTACATGCACCTGCTAACCCAATTGCAGGACCTGCGTCACCCGACACCCTACGAAACAGGCTTTAAGAAAAAGTGGGCCACCTTTCATTATTTCAGTGCCAACATTGGCAAGCGCGTGCAAGTAGGGCTGTTTGAGGGCATAATTTTTAATACGTCTGACACAGGTTCTGGTAATGGCGGGTTCGATTGGAATTTCATCAATCCATTGATGATGATCCGCCCTGTTCAGTTCGAGATACAGCAATCGGATCAGAACGTGGTGGTGGGCCTCAACCTGAAAGTGATCCCCTTCAAAGGAGCCGCTTTCTATGGGCAGATGGCCTTTGACGACCTCAACTTCAAGAAGCTGAACGAAGCAGGATACATCGAACAGAAATTGGGCTGGCAGGTGGGGTTCAAAGCGTTTGACCTCTTCAAGGTCAAGAATCTCAACATTCAGTTGGAGTATAACGCTGTGCGCCCATACACCTTCGCATCAACCGCACCGCTGAACAGCTACATGCACTATGGGCAATCACTGGGGCATCCGCTGGGAGCCAATTTCCATGAAGGAATGGGCATGATCAGCTACCGTTATCACGATTTCCGCATTGAGCTCAGAACCACCTACGCCATTGTGGGCAAGGACACCACTGGCACCAATTTCGGAAACGACACCTACATGTCCACCCTAACTGCTGCAAACGGCCCTGAATCGGGCGGCAACAACATCGGGCAGGGGATCAGAACACATTTGCTTTATCAGAATGCAGAAATAGCCTACACCATCAACCGCGCAAGCAATTTCACCTTGCGGTTGGGCGTGGTTCACCGCTATCAGAGCAATATCCTTGGAGATGAGCGCAACCTGATGGTCTATTTCGGGGTGCGCACGGACATCAGAAACCTCTACTATGATTTTTGACATGAAGAGGTCAGCGAATATTCTTGTTCATAGCACTGTTACGCGGTGGGGGCTGTTGGTAATGCTCCTACTTGGGGCATCAATAACCAATGCGCAGCAGATCACCGACCCGAAATCGCCTCTGTTGCAGACCTATATGGAGGAGGAGTTCAGCCGGAGTGGGCTGTCGTCCGTGCATCATGACATTCGGCCGTTTGTGCAGCATCCTCAGTTCGTTCTTGCCAATGAGGAGTTTCTCAGCACGTTCGTTCCCAGTGAAAAATCTCGTCTGCACAAATTCGCCCAAGGGCATTTTGTGGATGTGAAAAAGAAGTGGTTCGGCTTGGTGCTCGACCCAATTTTCCACAGCATGGTTGGCGGTGGCTCAGGCAGCGGCCTCATCACCGATCTGTATGGTGGTCTGCGGGGCGATATTTGGATGACCTCCAAGTTCAAGGCGCATTTCGACCTGAAAGGCGGTGCCTACCGAGGGCCAGCCCATGTGCAGGATTACATGAATGCATGGGGCGTGCGTCCCGGATTTGGGGAGATCCAACGCCAAGGTGATCTGAGCACGTTCTTCA
>JBFYQB010000366.1:0-5249 GCA_041302955.1 Flavobacteriales bacterium | reverse complement strand
GCGATAGACCTTCTTGCGCAATGGTGAGGCCGAAGTTCGATTCCTGTAGCTGTGCATAGCTCACTGTGGCGGTGCCATAGCCCAACATCCGCACCACTATCTGCTCCGCACCTTTGAACTTGGTGATATCCGCCTGCCCCCTGGTATCTGTGGTGGCGAATGCCTTGGGCGTTTCGCTTACAATGGTGGCCATCTCTATCGGACGTCCTGTATCCTTGTCTTTGAGTGTAAGCACTTGGGCGTGCACCATGGTGCAGAGCCCCAACAGCAGACACAGGATTGCTGTCCTTTTCATCTGAAATACGGACAGCAGTGCTTGGCGAACTGAATTGACTGCATCCCTATTATCTTCTCCCAGTGCCTTGCATAAGCGAAAGCAACAGGTCGCGTTCGCGTTTCACGAGGTCGAGTTCCTGCTGCAAGGCATCCGGAATCTGAACTACAGCCCGAGACCAAAGAACGTCCCTTTAGAAAGGAGCATCGTCATCAAACTCGTTGCTCACATCGTTCATCTTGCTCATGCGCGTCATCATGGATGGGGCGCTGTCGAATTCGCCCGAGCGCGGCATGGGTGCTGGTCCGCCACCGCTGATGTCGAACTGCGGGTCGTCATAGTCGGTGAACTTGGCAAGGCTGTTCAAGAAGCGCAGCGGCACGGTGCCTGTGGCACCGCTACGGTGCTTGGCTATAATGAGTTCGGTGAGGCCCTGCGTGGGCAGGTTCGTCTCTTCCGACACTTCGATGCCGTAGTATTCTGGGCGGTAGAGGAACATCACCATATCGGCATCCTGCTCGATGGCGCCCGATTCGCGAAGGTCGCTCAGCATGGGGCGCTTGGTGCCGCCACGGGTCTCCACCGCTCGGCTAAGCTGCGAAAGGGCGATGACCGGGATGTTCAGCTCCTTGGCAATGCTCTTCAGGGAGCGCGAGATGGTGCTGATCTCCTGTTCGCGGTTGCCGCCATTGCCGCCTGCGGTCATCAGCTGCAGGTAGTCGATGACCACCAGTTCGATGTTGTGCTGTGCTTTCAATCTGCGGCATTTCGCCCGAAGCTCGAACACCGAGAGGGCTGCCGTATCATCTATATAGAGTGGTGCGTCCGAAAGCTGTTTCAGCGAGGTGTGCAAATGGTTCCAGTCGGTCTGCGTAAGTTGGCCTTTCTTCAATTTTTCACCATCAATGCCCGATTCGCTGGCAATGAGGCGGTTCACCAATTGGATGGAGGCCATCTCCAACGAGAAGAATGCCACGGGACGCTTGTGCTGCACCGCCATATTGCGGGCCATGCTGAGCACGAACGAGGTCTTACCCATCGCTGGACGCGCAGCGATGATGAGGAGGTCGCTTCCCTGCCAGCCGCCTGTCATGCGGTCCAGTTCGGTGAATCCGGTAGGTACGCCCGTAACCCCACCTTCCTTCTTCGAAGCCTCTTCCACCACTTCGAGGGCCTGTTTCACAAGGCTGGCCATGGTGTCGTAGCTCTTGCGGAGGTTGCCCTCGGCCACGGCAAAGAGACTGGTCTCGGCCTTGTCGAGCAGTTCGAGCACATCGGTGGTGTCCTCAAACGCCTCGTGATAGATGTCGCCCGAAACGCGAATCAGCTCGCGCTGAATGTGTTTCTGGGCAATGATGCGGGCGTGATATTCGGCATTGGCAGAGCTGGCCACGCGGTCGGTGAGCTTGCTCACGTAGTAGGGGCCGCCCACGAGTTCCAACATCCCGGCTTTTTTCAACCAACTGGTGACCGTGAGGATGTCGATAGGCTCGCTCTTGCTGAAAAGGTCCATGATGGCCTCGAATATCTTCTGGTGCTCTATCTTGTAGAAGCTCTCGGGCTTCAGTATCTCGACCACATCCGTCAGGGCCTCGCTTTCCAGCATCAGGGCACCTAGCACCGCGTCTTCCAACTCCACCGCGTTGGGTGGCACCTTGCCATGCTCCATGGTGGGCATCGGGCTGGTGTAATTGCGTTTGGTAGCGAAGCGTTGACGGGTATCCTGAGCCATTGGTGTTTAACGATTCTGTTCTCTTACCTTCTCCTCGTGGAGCCGGATCCTTGTTTCTATTCTTTTCTGTTCCTTCTCTGCGTTTGCAGCGATCACCCAATACATCACAGCTCCAATGCCTACCAGCATCATCACAATGATAACCACCAGCCATGTCCTCTTTTTGAAGAATCGCTTGATATGGTAGCCCTTAGGTCTTTCCTTTATCCTTACCCTTTCCTTGAAACGGATGCGTACACGCTGCCGCTTTCTGTTTCTATGGTCCGGTCTGTCTGATGCGGTCTCTTCCATTGCTTGCCACGTCAGTTTTGGAGGGATTCAAAGGAACGGTTATTTGAGCGAATCCACGCGGAGGTTTTATCCACACCCGCTTGGTTGATACATGGTGAATAACTTTACAACCTCATGCCGATGCTCCGTTCACCAATTGTTCTTTTCGCCTTTGCATTGCTGGTGGCATCCTGCAAGGATGATGATGTGGAACCACCAACCGTGGCGGTGTCAGCGCCACAGGAGAATGAACTGTTCAGTGTATTTGACACCATTGATGTGTTCTTCCAAGCAATGGATGACCGAGTGGTTGAAAGTGTTACGGTCAAACTGGTGGATGCCACCTTTGCTCCCGTATCTGCCCAATTGTCTGTTGTGGGCGGAGACCGAGAACTCAATGGCCATGCTGCTTTGGTCATCACTGACCGACAATTGACCACAGGCAGTTATTTCGTTCTAGTAACAGCCTCTGACGGCACAAATGACCGAAGCGCTTATCGGGAAGTGCGTATTGTTGAATTACCTTTTGAACGCAGAGCGGTCTTTGTGACCACTTCGTCAGCCAGCGGAATGGGCAGTGTTTTTCGTTTGGATTCGTTGTTCACATCCATGGCCATGTTCGTTGCTATTGGTCAGGACATCGGACGGTCGTATGTCGATTCTGAGCGCGACAGATTGACCATTTGCGGCAGCGCAGATGGAGGTATGGTGCACTACGACCTTGCATTGGGTGGCGTAAGATGGTCCGCATCTGCACCGCAGCAATCCTCATCAGCCACCTATCACGACATGGTGGGCCATGACGGTAGCATCTTCGTGTCGCTGTTCGATCGCGAATTCAGAGGGTATACTTCAGAGGGCGCCCTGATCGTGAACAAACTGACGGAGAGTGATAGGCCATTCACCCTTTTTGCCAACGAGGCCCATCTGCTGGTAGAAAGAAGACAGGTGGGCGGATCTATCGGTCGATTGTTCGTTTATCGCAATGGCAATTTCTCTCTCAAGCACGAATTGAACCTGTCGTCCATGCAGGTGGTGGCCTTCTGCGAGCGCACGGCAGACGAGGTGTTCATCTTCGGAAACCTCAACGGTCAGGCCAAGCTATGGCTCTATGACATGGAGCACAATACCTATTGGGAACCTCGTCAATTGCCCGAAGGTAGATTGCTTCACGCGGTGAAAGGGGAGGGGCAGACCTACTATCTTGCCCATGAGACCGGTCTCTACCACTATACTTTCAGCCCCAACTATCTCAATACCATCTGTTCGGGCGTTGTGTATCAGCGATTGGTGTTCGACAGGGCCGATGGTTATCTTTTTGCGGCATCAGGACATGATTTTGATGTCATCGCGGGCCAACAAGGGGCTGTCGTTAGCACCTTTGCCCTGGCAGACAGCATCACATCCATGGATGTCCATTACACCAAATGAGCGCGATCGATTCTGAGCAGCAAGGTGCTGCGCTCATTCTGAACAGTTTCGATGCTTATCATTCGGCATTCAGGGCGCTTACCCGTCATGCGGCAAAGGTGTTCGCTTACAGAGATTGGGGCTCCATCCCCGATCTGACACGAAGCCGCCAGAGCACTTACCGCACCTACATAGGTGAAACGGCAGAAGGGTTGCGCATACTGCTTGGGTCTGATGTTGCAGACCATGCCAAATGGCGCTCCATCAAGCATGAATTCGCTCAGTTGATAACCGAAAGGCGCAGCGCTTCCATCATTGAGAGCTTCTTCAATTCGGTGCTTCGCAAGGTGTTCCGTACCGAAGGCGTGGATCCCGATATCGAATTCATCAGCTTCGAGCGAAGGGTCATCAACACGGGACCCTCCGAGCCTATCTATGACCGCTTCTATCTTGGTTCGGACGAGATGGAGACCATGTGGGCGCGAATTCTGCGGTCGTACGGTTTCAGATTCCCGTTTCAGGATTTTGATCGCGATGTGGAACGCATATCTACCGAGATACGTGAGAAAATTGTGGAGAAGTTCGGCCGGCTGGAAGAAGTGGATCAGCTGGACATGGTGCGGTCGGTCTTTTATCGCAATAAGGGGGCTTATCTGGTAGGGAAGATAAGTAAGGGTAATGTGCATATACCGGTGGTATTGCCCCTGTTGCATCACGAAGATGGTGCAGCCGTTGACGGTGTTCTGCTCTCCAAGGACGAAATAGCCGTGGTGTTCAGTTTCAGTCGCAGCTACTTCTTTGTAGAAAGCGACAACCCGGTGGATCTTATCCATTTTCTGCGGCCACTGATGTCGCACAAGAACCTCTCGGAGCTTTATGCCAGCATTGGATATGACCGTCATTCCAAGACCGTGCTTTTCAAGGAGATCCACCAGCACTTGGAGCGGTCGGACGACCAGTTCATCGTGGCACCCGGCACCAAGGGCATGGTCATGGCGGTGTTCACCCTGCCATCATTCCCGGTGGTATTCAAAGTGATCCGCGACAAATTCGGTCCAACGAAGAACTTCGACCGTCAACATGTCATCGATAGCTACAGGCTCGTGCTCATGCATGATCGTGTTGGCCGACTGGCCGATGCCATGGAGTATGACCACATGAAATTCGAACTTGCCCGATTCTCGCAACTGGTGCTTGATGAGCTGTTGAACGAGTGTGGAAAGACGGTTTTCATTGAAGGTGACAAACTGGTGGTCCGTCACCTGTTCACGGAGAAGAAACTGGTCCCACTCAACCTCTTTCTCGAAACTGCCCCGCCAGACAAGGCTGCTGCCGTAATCATCGACTACGGCTTTGCGGTGAAAGAACTTGCGGCCGCCAACATTTTCCCTGGCGACCTTCTTTTAAAAAACTTCGGGGTCACCCGCCATGGCAGGGTCATCTTCTATGACTATGATGAGCTGTGTTTCCTGGACCAGATCAATTTCCGCAGAATACCCGCACCGCGCAGACAGGAGCAATTATATTCTGGCGAGGTCTGGTACACAGTAGAAGATAATGATG
>JBFYQB010000365.1:0-3195 GCA_041302955.1 Flavobacteriales bacterium | reverse complement strand
CGGGGCGTGCAGCTTCACACCGATATGCCATACGATCTGCCCATACTTGGCAATGAGACCGAGGTGAGTAAGATATGGGGCAATCTAATATCCAATGCGATCTATGCTATGGACTACAGGGGCAACTTGTGGATAACAGGCAAGGCAGATGATACTACAGTAACCATATACTTCAGCAATGACGGCCCTCAGATACCTGATGAGGTGAGGGCTAGGCTCTTCGAGCCGTTTTATACCACAAAGCCCATCGGTGAGGGGTCGGGCATGGGGCTTAGTATTATTTCCAATATTCTTGCAGCATTGCACGGCAGCATTCAATTGGAATCGGAACAAATCACCACCTTTACCATAACCTTACCAAAGGCTATAGCCGACTGAACGATGGAGAATACTGCCATATTGTGTGTGGATGACGACATGTTGGTGCTCGATAGCCTCCGAATGCAACTTACAAGGCATTATGGCGCACACCATTTGCTTGAGTTCGCTCAGAGCGCAGAGGAAGCCATGGAGCTCATTGGCGAAATGGGGCAAGGCGGCATACGTACGGTTGCTCGGGCATCGCCTCCACCGGTCAAGGTGGTGGTCACAGTAGAACCACAGTAAACAGCACTGCCCGAAAGCGTTGCAGTGTTGTTGTAGATGGTCGAACCATTGATGTTCACTTCGACCGCATTGCTCTGCGACAGCGGACTGTCGCAGAAGATGGCACCTCCCTGTCGGGTAACGGTGTTGCCATACAGACTGCAATTGTTCACTACAAGCACGAAGTTGTAAGATTGGTGGCTTTCAATGAAAGCGATCGCGCCCCCCCACTGGGCCGAGCAGTTGCGTATCACACAGTTGTTGACCTCCAAACTTCCATCCGCACAATAGATGGCGCCTCCGTATGACCCGGTTTTTCTGCCATTGATCAAGGTCAGGTCGTTCAAATAGGTCCTGTCGGTCCATGCTGGTGTAGGCGTGTTGATGTTGAAGATCTGAACGGTGGAATTCCCGGAGATATACAGCGTGTCCGTAGCGTTGTTCAGGCCATTGATGGTGATGAAGGTGGTGATGTTGATCACCGAACTCAACGTGATAGTAGCACTGCCCGAAGCAATAAGCGCGGGATCGAAATCAATCACAGCACCGTTGGCTGCAGCAGCCACAGCAGCCCGCAATGAACCGGCCCCCGAATCGTTGGTGTTCGTAACCGTGATGGCCTGCGTCAACAGTGGTATTAAAACCAACAGTAGCATTCCGCAAATCGTTTTATTCATAATGCGCTCATTTTTGATTGGTGAATCTTGGCACAAACCTATTTCCTAATATTGGGGCATTCAAATGAAATTGGCGCCAGATATATGAATCATTATTTCGATGCACCTAGTCCGATATGTTAGCATGAGAAAGCAGGACAGAATACTATCGCTCATAGAACCTTTTAATCAGGGTGAAAAGAAATACTTCGTTCAACGCAATCAGTCTGGCGGCAAGTCAAAAGGACACATTAGGTTATATGAATTATTATCAGCCAAGGAAAGCTACGACCCTGATGCGCTTTGCAAACAGTTGGGCAAGGACAAAACAGGATTGGAAAACGAGAAGAAGTACTTGGAGAAGCAACTGCCCTCTGCCTTGCGCGAATACCATGCGGCCCATCCATACATAGCTGCCCTCAGACGAAACACGCCACCGGAATGAGATTTAAGAATATAGTATTTCTGATTCCTTTTATTTCATCAACTGCCGCAGCACAAGTATGTGACTGCCTCGGAAACATGATACTTCTACAGCAGAAGGTTGAAGCAAATCAGGCATCCTACCAGCATCAGGTCGTAGAGAACAATAGATTCAATGCTTATCTTTCGTTTAAGACTGAGGTCAATCAAAAAGCAACATTGCTGACAAGCAAAAAAGACTGCCTTGGTCTTATCTCCTATTACATCTCTTTTTTCCGGGACGAGCACTCATTCATTTCCTACATGGATGATCATACTCCTGATCCGAACATCGTCATCAGCGCAAAGAACAGAAAGGATCATGCCCCAAACGGTTTAGACGGCCTGTGGTATTTTCAAGATGGCAGCTTCAGTATTCAGATCCTGCACACGCGAACTGGTCTAGGAGAACGAATCGGGGTCATACAGCATGACAGATCACGAAAATGGAAAAAAGGCCAATTGAAAATGGAGTTCTTTCACGATGCGGATGGACATCACAAGTGTATCTACTGGAGAATGAATTCTATCCCTAAAACATTTAGTGTAAGCTTTACGGACTCGTTGTTGAAAATTGGCAGGGATCTGATCTTTTACCGAACAGTACAAGATGTACCACAGATGGTAAGCGGTGCTAACGACCTGCACTTTGTTTCGCTATCCCAACAGACGAATTACCTAAGAGTTCCGTCATTCGACCTATCGTATGCACAAAGCATTGATAGCATACTGACCAAGCACAGATTCGATATAGGGTCTAAGAGAAACCTGATCATTGATATAAGAAATAACGGAGGTGGCGGATTTGATGCGTATGCACCACTGTTGCCTTTTGTATCAGACACGGACATCATAGCAGCTCCGTACGAAGGTTCTGTATGGGTCAGCGCAGAGAACTACGTCTATTATGACAGCACAAAATACGAGTATGCAAAAACAGAGCAGGACAGTATAGATGAGTTGGCATATGTCATGTGGTTGAAAGCAAACATGGGGCATTTCACACCGGTCGAAAACACGGTTGACACCATTGTTCTGGAAAAGAACTCCCCGTCAACCATTGCGCTATTGTTCAATAGAAACACAGCAAGCACTGCCGAAGGGTTTATTCTGCAAGCATGTAATTCAATACGGGTCAGCACTTTTGGTGAGAATTCGGCAGGAGCTGTTTCCTACGGGGATTGGATACCAATCGATTTACCTGAATTGAATATCTGGGTTGCAGTTACAACCAAGAAAATGGTATTCAGAAACGGTGAAGACCTTGAGAGCATCGGTATTGGGCCAGATGTCTATCTGACACATTTGAATGAACAGGAATGGCTGGACCAAGTTCTTGACCAAATCGAAAAGTAAATCCCCTTGTCAGCATGAGAAAGCAGGATAGAATACTATCACTCATAAAATCCCTTAATCAGGGCGAAAAAAAATACTTCGTTCAACGCAATCAGTCTGGCGGCAAGTCAAAAGGATACATTAGGTTATATGAATT
>JBFYQB010000364.1:0-4949 GCA_041302955.1 Flavobacteriales bacterium | reverse complement strand
TCCTTGGGGTCGAGCAGGCCTTCGAGCGGAATGAAGTATTCCACGCCTTTGATGACGAACGAGGCGGCATTGGCCGGGGTCTCATTGGTCGGTTCTATATCTGACAAGAACGCCAGTTTGGTGATCACAGGGTTCATGCCCGCATCAGCATTGCCTTTCACAAATAGTTGCAGGGGTGCCTTGGGCGGCAGTTGCTTCTCGTTGCGCACCCTGCGCACCTCCATGATGGTGGTGGTGGCGCGGTCAAATGCCTCGATCAGCTCAGCATCAACGGGGGCCACTTGCGGCCATTGGGCAATGATCACGCGGTCTTTCTCCGTGCGCTCGCCCAGACTGTCCCATATCTCTTCGGCAATGAACGGAGTGAATGGATGCAGCAGTTTCAGCAGTTCTTCAAGGAAAGCGATGGTCTCGTTCAGCGTTCTCGGGTCGATGGGCTGCTCGTAGGCAGGCTTCACCAGCTCGAGATACCACGAGCAGAAATCGTCCCACACCAGTTTATAGACGCTCATCAGCGCATCACTCAGTCGGAACTTGTCGTAATGATCGTTCATCTCGGCCAGCGCCACGCTGAACCGCGAGCTGAACCACGCACTGGCAATACGTGCCTCTTCGGGCTGCAGTAGGTTGTGGTCCACTTCCCATCCCTTTATGAGGCGGAAAGAATTCCAGACCTTGTTGGTGAAATTGCGGCCCTGCTCGCACAGTTTTACGTCAAACAACAGGTCGTTGCCAGCGGGCGAGGAGAGCAACATGCCCACACGCACACCATCGGCACCATATTGCTTGATAAGGTCGAGCGGGTCCGGGCTGTTGCCAAGGCTCTTGCTCATTTTGCGGCCTTGCGGGTCGCGGACAATGCCTGTCAGATACACGTTCTTGAATGGCAGATCGCCACGGTATTCATAGCCTGCCATCACCATGCGCGCCACCCAGAAGAAGAGGATCTCCGGTGCCGTCACCAGGTCGTTGGTAGGGTAGTAATAGTTGATGTCCTTGCCGTCCGGATGCTTGAAACCATCGAACACCGCGATGGGCCACAGCCATGACGAGAACCAGGTGTCCACTACATCCTCGTCCTGCTTCAGCTCTTCAGCCTTCAACGATGAACCTTGAATCTTGAACTTCTCAACAGCGTCTGCTGCGGTCTTCGCCACCACATACGTCCCATCGGGCGCGTACCATGCTGGAATGCGCTGTCCCCACCACAGTTGGCGGCTGATGCACCAGTCGCGCACATTCTCCATCCAATACTTGTAGGTGTTCACAAACTTGGGCGGATGGAACTGGATGTTGCCGTTCACCACGTTCTCCAGTGCTGGCTTGGCCATTTCGGACATCTTCACGAACCATTGCTCTGACAATCGCGGCTCGATAACTGCATCCGTGCGCTCCGAATAGCCCACCTTGTTCATGTAGTCCTCGGTCTTCACCAAGTTGCCCAGCTCCTCCAGTTCCTTCGCAATCTTCTTTCTTACGATGAAACGGTCTTCGCCCACATAGAACCCAGCGGCCTCGCTCATCGTGCCGTCAGCATTCAGAATGTCGATGGTCTCCAAGTTGTGCTTCTTGCCCAGTTCATAGTCGTTCGCATCGTGTGCAGGCGTCACTTTCAGGCAGCCCGTTCCGAACTCCATCTCTACATATTCATCCAGAATGATAGGGATGCTGCGGTTGGCCATCGGCACAATAGCCCGCTTGCCATGCAGATGCGTGAACCGTTCATCGTTCGGGTTGATGCAGATGGCCGTGTCGCCAAGAATGGTCTCAGGGCGGGTGGTGGCAATGGTCACCCAATGATCCGTGCCTTCCACCGCATAGCGCACGAAATACAACTTCGAATTCACCTCCTTGTGATACACCTCTTCGTCCGAGACGGCCGTCAAAGCCTTCGGATCCCAGTTCACCATGCGGTGACCTTTATATACAAGCCCTTTGGCGTGCAGGTCAATGAACACATCGATGACCGCCTCGCTCAGGTCGTCCTCCATCGTGAAACGCGTGCGCTCCCAGTCGCAGCTTGCGCCCAGCTTCTTAAGTTGTTCGAGGATGATGCCGCCATGCTTGTGCGTCCATTCCCATGCATGCTCCAAGAACTGCTCGCGGGTAAGGTCCCACTTCTTGATGCCTTCATCGGCCAGCTTGCGCACCACCTTCGCCTCTGTAGCAATCGAGGCGTGGTCGGTACCGGGAATCCAGCAGGCGTTTTTGCCCTGCATCCGTGCCCTGCGGATCAACACATCTTGGATCGTGTTGTTGAGCATGTGGCCCATGTGAAGCACACCCGTCACATTCGGTGGAGGGATCACAATGGTGTAAGGTTCGCGCTCGTCCGGCTCGGAGTGGAAATATCCTTTCTCCATCCAGTAGCTGTACCACTTGTCCTCCGCCAGCGAAGGGTCATACGTCTTGGCAATCTCGCTCATTGCAGTGCTTTTTTAAGGGCGGCAAAAGTAGGGATAGCAAAGGGTAGGGCGGAGGGCACTCCAACAAGCGGAAATGGAGAATTGAAAGACGCAGATCATTTCCGCTTCGGATGAGAATTGCATGCAACAGAAGAATTTCAATCTCCCCGCAATATTTCCCTCCGAATTACGTTCTACTGCGCGCACCGATACCTTTGATGCGCCCAAACTGCCCCTATGGTCTGGTTCAGACGGATTCTGCTCACCTTGCTCATCACATTTCTGCTGCTCGTTGCGGGCGGCATTGTCATCGTGGTGGTCTATGGCGACAGGATGAAGGAGTTCGTCATGGACACCGCCCGCAGCAACATCACCACCCAGATGGGCGTGAGCGATGATGTGCGCGTTTCGTTCTGGAAAGACTTTCCCCGCGTGTCCGTTGAGCTGCGCGATGTTTGGGTGCAGGATTCCTTCCGCACTGATACACTGCTCAAGGCGCAGAGCGTTTTCGTACAGCTCGACATTATCAAGGTGCTCACCGACCGGCTCGTTATCCAAGGCATCCGAGTCACTAACGGCTATGCCCGCATCCGCCAGAATGCCAAAGGTGACTGGAACTACATGGTATGGGAAGAGTCGGAGAAGGAGGCCGCTGCCACCGACCTGAGCATCGACCTGCTGGCATTGGAGGAGATGGACGTGCGTTTCGTTTCCAAATGGAGCGGCTTTGCTATCGACCTCCGTGCCGAGCGCGCCACCATGAAGGGCCATTTCACCGATGATGCACAGGATCTGGAACTGAGCATCCAAGGCCTGCTGCGCACATTGAGCACTTCAGATGTGCTCCGTGTAGAGGGCCTCGCCATCGACCTCAGTGGTATGCTGGGCATTCAGGACAAGGGCCGCACCGTCAGCATCGAGATGGGCAATGCCGAACTGGCAGGCAACGAGGTGGTGTGGAGCATGCTCTGGCAGCAGAAGGACCAAGGCAGCCATATCCGTCTTTCGCTGGAGGGCGAAGGCGTGGCACCCGAAGAACTGTTGCCACACATCTGGCCCAACATGCCCGAAACGGTCAGGAATCTGGCCATACAGGGCAAGAGCGACATCACATTGGAGCTCAAGGGGCCGCTGTCGCCCAAAGTAGGCCCGGCATTGAATGCCACATGGAAACTGATGGATGGCAGCATCCTTTTCCGTGCGTTGCAGGTCACCGACCTCAATTTTCAGGCAGAGGTCAGCATTCCAGACCTGAAGCGTTCGCAGGACACGAAGGTCATCTTCAACAGCTTCAGTCTGCGCACTCCAAAGGGCGAAGTGAAGGGCGATGGCATGCTCAACAACTTCGTAAAGCCCTACCTTACCATCCGCACCGAAGGCCATTCGCACCTCGAAGAGATTCTGGAAGTGGTTGGCGACAGTGTGGGCGTGAAAGGCGAAGGCACCATCTCGTGGGATGTGATATTCGAAGGGCCGCTTGGCGAGAATTTCAAGACCACCAAGGCCGAACTCCGCCAGATGCAATGGTCGGGCACTGCTCAGTTTGCCGATGTGGAGCTGAATATGAACAACGGCATTCCGCCCATATCCGATTTCCATGGACAGGTGGTGATGGAAGGTGCCGATACACGCATCACGGAGTTCTCCGGGCAATTGGGGCACCTGGTGTTCGATGGTCAATTGGCCATGAAAGACCTGCGTGAGGTGCTTTCCGACCCACAGCATCCATTGACACTCACAGGCGATGTGACCGTGGAGACCATGGACGTGGCCAAACTTCCATCCGAATGGACCATGATGACGGCCGAGAAGCAAGTGGCCAAAACAGGTAGTAGCCGCCCCATTTCGCTCGATGCCACAGTGGAGGTGGGCAAGGTGGTGTTCAAAGGATTCACGGCCGAGAAATTGAAGGGCCATCTCACCATCATCGACCGCAAGCTGGAGGCCCGCGACCTGCGGTTCAATGCCTTGGGCGGCACAGTGGCAGCCGACCTCAAATACACGCCTACGGCAGATGGCGCGCTCATGTATGTGGATGCCGACATGCGCAGCATCGACATTTCGCGGTTGTTGCGTGAATGGGACGACTTCGGCCAGACCACCGTCACGTCAAAGCACTTGAAAGGCACTGCCGATGCCGAGTTGCAGGTGCAGATCCCGTTGGATGCCAACGATGACCTTATCCGCAAAGGTGTGCTGGTGGAATGCGACCTGCGGGTCTCTGGTGGGGAACTCATCGCCTTCGAACCACTCAACGCACTGTCGCGCTTCATCGAGGTGGAAGAACTTAAGCACGTGAGATTCGACACCATCGTCAACCATTTCAGCATGCGCAACGAGCGGCTCATCATTCCCTATATGCAGGTGCGAAGCAGCATTCTCAACGTGGATGTCTATGGTGAGCATGGGCTGAATCAGGAACTGGACTACCACGTCAACCTGCTCCTCAACGACATCCTACGCAGAAAGGCCAAGAAGAAACAGTTTTTCGATGGCCACGAAATCATTGACGAGAAAGGCAAAACCCGCCTCTATCTATGGATA
>JBFYQB010000363.1:0-6252 GCA_041302955.1 Flavobacteriales bacterium | reverse complement strand
GCCGATGAGCATGTTGAAGATGAGCGCGTTGGCGGGCGTCCGGAATTTGGAATGCACCTGCCCCAAGGCCCTTGGCGCAAGGCCATTGCGGCCAAACTCGTAGGTGGCGCGCCCCGCAGCGAGAATGATGCCGTGGAAGGAGGCCACCAGCCCCAGCAGCCCGATGGTGAGCAGCAGGTGGTACATCGCACCGCTATCGCCCACCACATGCGCCAAGGCCAATGGCAGCGGACTGTCCGAAGCGTTGCCCTGCGCATCATAGACCACCGCCTCCCAGCCCGCAACCCCTACGGACGAGACGAAGGTGAGGATGCATAGAATGACCAGCGTCAGGATGGCCGACCCGAAACCGAGCAGCACATTGCGCTGCGGGTTCACGGTCTCCTCCGCCACATTGGCCACGCCCTCTATGGCGAGGAAGAACCAGATGGCGAACGGGATGGCCGCGAATATGCCCGGTATGCCGTTGGGCAGGGCATTGGTGGTGAGGTGCACCATTTCGAACGATGGCAGCGTTACGCCTGCGAAAATGAGCAGTTCGGCCACGGCCAGAATGGTGATCACCAGCTCAAACATGGCGGCCGCCTTCACCCCCGCAATGTTCAGGGCCGTGAAGGCGAAGTAGGCGAGGATGGCCATCCATGGGAGTTCAATGCTCCAACCCGCGATGGACAGCATGACGGGTTCTGTTTTGATGAAAAGCTGGAAATAGGCCCCGATGGCGGCAGCGATGGCGGGCGGTGCGAACACGAATTCGATGATCTGCGCCATGCCGCCCACAAAGCCCCATTTGCGGCCCAAGGCGCGGTCGGCATAGTCGAAGGCCCCGCCCGCCTTCGGGATGGCGCAGGCCAGTTCGGTGTAGCTGAATGTGAAGGTCACATACATCACGATGATGAACAGCGTGGCGATACCCAGCCCCAGCGTGCCGCCCTCGGCCAGCCCGAGGTTCCACCCGAAATACATGCCGCTGATAACGTAGCCCACGCCCAGCCCCCAGAGCATCACAGGGCCGAGGGTGCGTTCGAGTTTGGGGGAATTTGACTGAATTTCCATCACGAGCGCAAGTTCAAAAACTATGGTCAACTTGCAACCTTCATCCAAGTGAATTGAACATGGCCGACATCATCATCTACGGAGCATACGGATACACGGGCGAACTCATTGTGAAAGAGGCGTTGCAACGCGGCCTTGCGCCCCTATTGAGCGGTCGCGATGCACAGAAGCTGGAGGCCGTGGCCAAGCGGTTCGGCCTGCCTTTCAAGACATGTGACCTCAGCAAGAGCGCAGAGTTGGATGCTCTGCTTGTGGGTTCCAAAGTGGTCATCCATGCCGCTGGGCCGTTCATCCACACGGCACGGCCCATGATGGAGGCCTGCATCCGCAACGGGGTGCACTACACCGACATCACGGGCGAGATAGCCGTGTTCCAAATAGCCCACAGCCTAGATGCGAAGGCCAAGGACAGCGGGGTGATGCTGCTTCCGGGCACAGGGTTCGATGTGGTGCCGAGCGACTGCCTTGCGGCCCATCTGCATGCGCGGATGCCCGATGCGCAAAGCCTCGTGATGGCATTCTTCAGTTCGGGGAAAAGCTCACGTGGCACCAGCCTCACCGTGGTAGAAGGCATGGGCAATGGCGGCACCATCCGCGAAAACGGTGCGCTGAAGGCCGTGCCCGATGCATTCGACATGCAACGTTTCGATTTCGGGGGAAAGAACCTCACGGCCGTCACCATTCCGTGGGGCGATGTCTTCACCGCATTCTTCAGCACCGGAATTCCCAATATCCGCGTCTATATGGCCATGCCCGAGAAGCTCGCCAAGGGCATGAAATTGGGCCGCTATTTCCGTTGGATCACGGGCACCGAATGGTTCAAAGAGCGTTTGAGAAAGAAGATCAGAGCCGGAAAGCCTGGCCCAACGGACGATGAACGCGCCAAGAGTTTCATGCACCTCACTGGGTTTGTCACCAATGCCAAGGGCGAAAAAGTGACCTCCTCCATCCGCACACCCGAAGGATATACGCTCACTGCCCTAACGGCCGTCCACATCGCCAACGAAGTGCTCAAAGGCCACTACAAACTGGGCTTTCAGACGCCAAGCCTTGTCTTTGGCAAAGAGCTGATCGTTGGGTTTACGGAGAAGGGATTTGAGGACAACCAGTAGTTGTTCCCCTCAAATAGAAAAACCCCACCGACTTTCGCCAGCAGGGCTTTTCTCCTCCACTCTCCCAAGACGTTCGACCCTTAGGCCACAGTGATCTCTTTGGTCTTGCGCACTGCGGTCTCCACTTTCGGAAGCTCCACGCGTAGGATTCCGTTCTCATACTTGGCGTTGATCTTATCGGTGTCGATAAGCTTGCCCAGATTGAACGAACGCTTGAAACTGCCTGTGCGGAATTCGCGGGTCAGGAAGTTCTCCTTCTTCTCCTCGGTCTGCTCCTGATGGCTACCACTGATGGTCAGCACATCATTTTCTACCGCGATAGAGATGTCCGTCTTGTTGTATCCCGGTGCAGAAAGGTCGAGCACATAGCCGTTCTCTTCTTCCTTGATGTTGGCCGAAGGAACATGAGTGGCCGTTTCCATCGAAGGAAGATCTTTCCAGAAATCGTCCATAATGCTAGGGAACAACACGTTTGGTCTTTTAAATTTTACAAGTGTCATGGCTTTTAGTTTTTAAGGTTAAACATGCCCCGCCTTCCTCAGAACCTGTGCCATTGGAAAAATCAAACCTTCTTCATGCCATTTGGGCAGGTTGAAAGATTTCCATGCGTCACAATGTCATGTTAATTAAGTGTCTTTAACAAATGCTCCGCCAAATGGACATTCACCCCGCAACGTACCTTTGGCCCGTGGCTTTGGAATAGCTATTGCTCTACGGCCACCACACAAAAACTAAAAACTACTACCATGTTCGGCTTCGATATCACCTTACTTGTAATAACCCTTGTGTTTGCGGGCATAGGCATGGCCGTAAGCGCACGACTCAAGAATGTGTTCAACAAATATTCAGAGGTTGGGCTTCGTTCCAACCTCACGGGTGCCCAAGTGGCGCAAAAGATGTTGAATGACAGCGGCATCTATGATGTGACCATCGAGTCTGTTCCTGGCAAGCTTACCGACCACTACAATCCGGCCAACAAAACGGTCAACCTGAGCCCAGAGGTCTATTCTGGCCGCAGCATCAGTGCCGCAGCGGTTGCCGCCCACGAGTGTGGCCACGCTGTGCAGCACGCTACCGAATATCCTTGGTTGCAGATGCGCTCGCAGATGGTGCCGATCGTGAGTTTCAGCTCGCGCGCACTCAATTGGGTCTATTTGGCCATGATCTTCTTGGCCTTCAGTGCCAGTTTGTACAATCAGGCCTTGCTGATCATCATCATCTTGCAGGCGGCCATCACATTGTTCACCGTTGTCACCCTTCCAGTGGAAATGGATGCCAGCAATCGCGCACTCATCTGGTTGCGGGGTAGTGGTGTGGCCGCACAAGGCCCCGAGATGGACGGTGCCTCAACTGCTTTGAAATGGGCCGGTCGCACCTACATCGTTGCCGCTCTTGCTTCTGTAGCCACTTTGGCCTACTTCGTAATGAGCTTCATGGGCCGCAGTGACGATTGATTCTAGGCACATACTTTAGTGGAGAAAAGCACCTTTCGGGGTGCTTTTCTTTTTTTGGCCTTTAAACAGTGATGCCGATCACCAGAATGTCGTCTGTCTGTTCGATGTATCCCTTCCAAGCACGGAAGTCCTTGTGCAACACCACTCGCTGCTGATCCATGGGCAGAGCATTGATCTGCAACAGCAATTGCTTGAAATTCCTGCTCAAGTATTTCCGGCCTCCTGGCCCTCCGAACTGATCCTGAAAACCATCTGTGTAGAGATAAAGCCTATCTCCTTTGACTCTCGGGAATGAGTGAAGTTGAAACAGTTTCTCCATCGCATACTGCTCGCTCCCTATTGGGAATTTCGATCCCTTTATCACGCTCAATTCACCTCCACTTATTCTGCAGAGAGGATTGTTGGCCCCGGCAAATCGTACTTCGTCATCACTGATGGTCAGAATACCCATGTCCATGCCATCATTCATCCGCTGACTGGCAGTTGCATTGCGACCCAAACTTTCGATGATACGTTGATCCAAGGCCTTGAGTATCTCATCTGGCGAGGTGATATGCTTCTGGATCACGATCTCGTCAAGAAGTGAATTTCCCATAACCGTCATTAGTGCAGCTGGGACTCCGTGACCCGTGCAATCGGCAGCAATAATGGTCTTGACGCCAGATTGCTCATCGTTGTGAAACCAGTAGAAATCGCCACTGAGAATATCCTTTGGCTCATAGAGCACGAAGGCCTCACCGAACCATTGGGTAAGCGGTCTGGTGCCTCCCAAAATGGCGGTCTGAATTCCCTTCGCGTAGTGAATGCTGTCTGTGATGGCCTCGTTCTTCTCCTCCGTGATGGCCTTCTGCCTCACCAATTGTTCGTTCGAAACTTGCAAGGCGAGTTTTGCCTTAAGCTCTTTGGCCGTGAGTGAATAACGGAATTCTATCAGTGCGATCATAAAGAGTGCGACCACTGCCAACAGCAGACCGCCATGTAAAAGGAAGTAATCCACCGAGATGGCATCGTTCAAACTGATGAAACCCGCAGTGGCAATAGTGGATATCACCACCATGACCACGGAATATTGCCATGGCCAGAGCAAGAACATTCCCGCACCGATCAACAAGGCGATATAGTTGATACTATGCTGAAGGATATGCGCCTCCTCTACCAATGTATAGGTGTAGGCGTTCTGCAACGATATCATTATGAATCCCACAATGGCGATTGCCGCAGAGGTCAGCTGCCAACGCTTTCGCCCTAAAAGCATGCTGGCCATCAGAATGGATATGGAACATCGGATAACGAATATCTGAAACCACCCATGGGGTATGTTCAGGTAATCAGTAATGGCGAAAACAGGCACAAATATCACCGCCACCCAAGCAGCGCGAATATTGAACCTATCGGATGCCTTCTCTATCTCGGCCTGAAGGGCGTCCAACGAAACCTCTTCAATGAGGGCCTGTGCACTCAGTTCTCTCTGCCTCCGCTTTCTTTCCATAAATGAGTTGGGATTATTTGATCTACAATGGGGGTCATACCTACTTCGATTGTCTTCGATTGGTTACCAAGACGATTCAAATGACAAGGCATCCATGCTCAACGGGCCTACTTGGTCGTAACAAAATAACCTGGCCATTATCGCCCATCACTCCAAGCACCAGCACCTCGCTGATGAAATCTGCCACCTGCCGTGGCGCAAAATTGACCACCGCCATCACCTGCTTCCCAACTAACTCCTCTTTGGAATAAAGCACTGTAATCTGTGCGCTCGATCGTTTCACCCCAAGATGCCCGAAGTCTATGCGCAGCTTGTGGGCCGGTTTGCGTGCCTTCGGAAAATCATCGGCAGCGATGATGGTACCCACGCGGATGTCCAACAATTGGAACTCCTCAAAACTGATGTTCGGCTTGATCGGTTCTTCCATTCAATGGCTGTCCTTCTTGCAGCAATGGTGCAGATTGTCGTATGCCTTGGGTTCGGCAGGGCTGTCGTCCGCATCATAGCCGATCTTGTTTATCGCCTTGCGGATGGCATCCACATTGGTCTTTGAGCTTTTGAATGAAACGGTTAGGATCGCGGTCTCCACATTGAGCTCCGCTTTGGTCACTCCTTTGGTGAAGGCCATTTCTTTCTCGATGGTCTCTTTGCACATGTCGCAGACGGCCGAGGTTTTTATCTGAACGGTCTCAACGTCTTTCTGCGCAAACGCAGTAGTGACGGAAATGAGGATGATGAGTAAGGTTTTCATGGTTAAATGTTAATGGTGATTAAGCCACAGAAGCACAGAAAAAATCAATCAAACTCACATCATTTCTGTGAAAATTTCTGTGCTTCTGTGGCGGACTCAAGTTACTTCAAAGCATATCGGAAACCGAGATACGGGTTGATACCCATTGCTGGCCCCCAGACCTGCGATGCGTCAAAGAACGCGCCATGCGGATCGCTGCTGGCAATGATGGCATCCTTTTGCACAAAATTGGTCAAGTTCTCCGCGCCCACATACACCTCAAACCACTTGAATTTCTTGGTCACTTGCAGGTTCATGGTCAGGTACCAAGGCGCGGTATCAGGCAGGCGGTATTCCTCAGGGTTGGCAGTGGTGTTGGCCAGCCTGCGCGGCCCATGGCCTTGGATGGTC
>JBFYQB010000362.1:0-4023 GCA_041302955.1 Flavobacteriales bacterium | reverse complement strand
CCAAGGATGTAGATAACATAAGGTTAACTACCCCTTAGCCTTCGCGGTTTGTTGCTTGGATAGGTTTGCCGCTCATCCTAAACATCCCAGCAATGCGAAAAATACTACTCCCTGTTCCGCTCCTGGCGTTGGCCGTTATGGGCCATGCGCAAGTGACGCTCACCCCCATAGGCAGCTACCAGAGCGGTGTGTTCGAAGGTTCCGCCACCGAGATCGTTGCCTACGATGCCCAGAACTTCCAGCTCTTCTCCACCAATGGCGCTACGGGCAACATCGACATCATCGACATCACCGACCCTACCGCACCCGCCTACGTATCGTCCATAGACCTTTCATCTTATGGTAGCGGTGCCAACAGCGTGGCCCTCAAGAACGGAGTGGTTGCCGCAGCCGTTGAGGCCAGCAATCCTCAGAACAACGGCAGCGTTGTCTTCTTCGACCTTCAAGGCACCTTCCTTGCCCAGGTCACAGTGGGCGCCATGCCCGACATGATCATGTTCTCCCCCGATGGCTCTAAAGTATTGACGGCTAATGAGGGCGAGCCCGACACCGATTACCTTGTCGATCCGCTTGGCTCCATCAGCATTGTGGATATCTCTGGCGGTGCGGCCAATGTGGTGCAGAATGATGTGACCACTATCGATTTCACGGCCTACAACAGCCTGCCTATCGACCCGGCCATCCGCATTTTCGGCAACGATGGAGCATCGTCCGTTGCGCAGGACATGGAGCCAGAATACATCGCTGTGTCCGAAGATTCGCAGACAGCATTCGTCACCATGCAGGAGAACAATGCCTTGGCCGTCATAGACCTCGGCAACAACACCATCACTGCCTTGGTAGCGTTAGGGTATAAAGACCATTCCCTCGCAGCAAACGCCCTTGATGCCAGCGACCGCGATGATGTGGTGAACATTGCCACCTATGATAACCTCTATGGCATGTATCAGCCTGATGCGATGAAGGCCTATGCTTTCAACGGCAACACCTTCATTGTTTCGGCCAACGAAGGCGACTCGCGCGACTATGATGCCTATTCAGAGGAAGAGCGGGTGAAGAACCTTACCCTCGACCCGACCGCTTTTCCTGACGCAGCAGCTTTGCAAGCAGATGAAGTGATAGGTCGCCTCACTGTTACCACGTCCAAGGGCGACACCGACAACGATGGCGACTATGATGAACTCTATGCCTTTGGCGCACGCTCGTTCTCTATTTGGAATGCATCAGGAACCTTGGTCTATGACAGCGGCAACGATTTTGAGGAATACTTCGGGCAGAACTACCCGCTACAATTCAACTCCGACCACACGGACAATGATTCCTTTGACAACCGCAGCGACAACAAAGGGCCAGAGCCAGAGGCGTTGGAGGTCATTTCTTACATGGGCCGCACCATTGCCTTCATCGGCCTGGAGCGCCAGTGCGGTGTGATGGTCTATGACATCACCGACCCGAATGCGGTCACCTTCCTCGACTACGCCACCGACCGCGATTTCACACAAGTGGCCGATGCCACCTCCACAGGTCTTGGCCCGGAGGACATCAAGTTTGTTCCTGCCGCACTGAGCCCTATCAATGCCAACCTGCTCTTGGTCACCAACGAGGTCAGCGGCAGCATCTCCATCTACACGGTCGCAGGGCTTCCCTCTGCACCGCAGGATGCGATGGTGATCACCGAGATCATGTACAATCCACCAGAAGCAGACACCGATTCGTTGGAATTTGTTGAGCTCTACAATCCATCTGCCAACACCATCGACATCTCTGGCTATTACTTCCGCGAAGGGTTCGACTACATTTTCCCACAAGGAACCACCGTTGCTGGCAATGGCTTTGTCATTGTTGCTTCTGACTCAGTGGCATTCGAAAATGCCTTCGGTATCCCTGCCTTCGAATGGAGCAACAGCGATGCACTTGCCAATGGCGGTGAAGATATCGTGCTGGCCAACTCTTTCGGCCTTCAGATAGATTCCGTGAATTTTGATGATGCCGGATTATGGCCTACCGGAGCCGATGGCGATGGATATTCACTCGTCCTCTGCGATGTGAATGCCGACAACAACGATGCGGCCAACTGGCAGCTTGCCAATGTTGCCACAGGCATCATCGTGAACGCTTTGGAGATATATGCCGATCCTTCCGCACTTTCCAACTGCATGACTGTTGGCAAGGACGAGATCATCATCACCACCTTCACCGTTTACCCGAATCCATCTGCCAACGGCATGTTCGAGACTTCTGAGGCCGTTACAGGCATCATCTATTCCATCACAGGCGTGAAGGTGGCCGATGTGAACAACGCCAGAAAGATCGATCTCTCCACGCAGCCTGCCGGCATGTATGTATTGCACACAATTGAGGGTACAGTGGTCAAACTGACCCGCTGATATTAAGGAAGAGGAGCTGAAAGGCCCGTCAATGCAGCTGCATTGACGGGCCTTCTTTTGGTTCGCTGAATAAGAATTGTCTGGGCCTGCGAACGGATAGTGCCTCCGCTAAACAGATGCCACAGCACTGCGCTGGGCCCGCAGATGGTTCACAGCCATCTCTCGGAATATGGACAGGTCGGTGAGTGGCATGCCTTCTTCCTTGGCCATCTCGTCCCACTGCCGCATGCGGATGATGGTGGAATACAATGGATCGTTGCGGAATTCCATCGCCTCCTTGGCGTTCATCGGCCCGCCCTGAAACCCTAAGGTCCGTTTGGAAGCCTCCGACAATTGCTCCAAGTAAGCGGGCTCCACAAAACAGAGATAACGCTTGGCAGCAACGTGGCTTTCCACCAGCTTTACCAACGTGCTCGAAAAGCCCCGTGCCCGCAGATAATCGCCTCCAAGTTTTTCGTGCTCCATGGCGCCATAACCCGCCATTTGCGGATGCGCGCCTTCCATGGCACAGAGATGACCGATGTCGTGCAGCAGCGCAGCAAGCACCACTTCGTCATCGCATCCTTCCCATCGGGCCATCATAGCAGCCTGACAGGCATGCTCCCATTGCGAGATGCGCTCACCGATATAATCAGCGCGGCCATGCTGCTCAAAGAGGGCGAACACATCGTTCACTGCCTGCTGTGCGATAGGATCGATCATTTTAGGAGGAGCGTTTCATCACGTAGAAGTATTCATGCACAGCTGTCCCTTATTGGCTCACGACACCAGAATACTGGTTCCGAGCATCAGCGCTTCCATGCAGAATAGCTGCACGGCAAAATTATCAGCCCAATTGCACAGCGAGTTAACGTGGGGTTATCAATTGGGCACGCGTGTGTAAAGATGATGGGCGGGACGATAGACATGATCGATCACCCTTTTGGGAAAGCAAGGATCAGAGCATCTATGTAAATGAGGCCTGATAAATGAAGGAGCTGTTAGAACGCGATATGGCGCTCCCCTCCTATTTATAACTCCAACCCTATTGCCATCACATCGTCCACCTGATCATGATTGCCTTTCCAGGCCGTGAAGAAGGCATAAAGCATTTCATGATGCGCAGCAAACGGATCTGTCTGCATCTTTCTGAGTACTGCTTCCTTCCGCTTTCGGAGCATCTTGCTGCCATGCTGCGATTGAACGGAACTCTTCAACGAGCGTATCGGAACACTTGAGCTGGCTTGGGGTCGACAGTATGCAACTTGCCATGGTACAGATGCTGGAGACCCATTTCCCCGACAGCACATTTGCGATACCTATGAAGAGTAGGGGCTACACTTCTGGGCAGATAGCAGACCTGACCGCCATAGCAGAAGAATGCCCGTCAGAATATGGGGTTGCAGTCTATATGGCACGGGCAATGCTATCATCGTTGGACACCATTCCCTATACATATCAGCATGAGTGCGAAGAGGTGCAGCTGCCACCATTGGCAAGAAGAGGAGAGGAAGAAGATGCTACGGCCGTCCAAGATGACGTCAGTGGATTCAAAGTGTATCCCAATCCAGCGAATGCTATGCTCACAGTAGAAGGAATGCTACAGGAGGACGAAACGGCTATCTTTGAACTCCATACCGTCACAGGAGCGTTAGTG
>JBFYQB010000361.1:0-2947 GCA_041302955.1 Flavobacteriales bacterium | reverse complement strand
CACAGTGCGGAAACCGAGGTCGGCATAGCGGTCTGGCACACTCTCGCGGATGATGGTGTCCCAGAAAAGGATGCCCGGCTCGGCCGACTTCCATGCATTGTGAATGATCTTCTGCCAGATGGCGGCCGCGTCCACCTCCTTGGTCACCTTCGGCTCCTTGGCATCAATAGGGAACTGCTGCACGTATGGCTTTCCACTTACTACAGCTTTCATGAACGCATCGTCTATGCGGACCGACACGTTGGCGCCCGTCACCTTGGTGCCGTCCATCTTGGCATCGATGAACTTCTCGGCATCGGGATGCTTGATGCTGACGCTGAGCATGAGCGCGCCCCTGCGGCCGTCCTGCGCCACTTCGCGCGTGCTATTGCTATAGCGCTCCATGAAGGGCACAAGACCTGTGGAGGTCAGCGCACTGTTCTTCACCGGGGTGCCCGATGGACGGATGTGCGACAGGTCGTGGCCCACACCACCTCTGCGTTTCATAAGCTGCACCTGCTCTTCGTCCACCCGCATGATGGCCCCGTAGGAATCAGCATTGCCATCAGAACCGATAACGAAGCAGTTGCTGAGCGACACGATCTGAAAATCGTTTCCGATGCCGGTCATCGGCCCGCCTTGGGGAACAATGTAGCGGAAGCGGTCCAATGCCTCGAATATCTCCTGCTCACCCACTGGGTTGGGATAGCGTTGCTCAATGCGGGCTATCTCGCTGGCCAGTCTGTGGTGCAGATCGGTAGGAGTGCGCTCATAGATATTGCCGTAGGAATCCTTCAGCGCATACTTGTTTATCCAAACGCTGGCCGCCAACTCATCTCCATCAAAATAGTTGATGGATGCCGCAAGAGCTTCTTCATACGAATAGGTGGGTCGTTTGGGCTGGTTGGTTGCTCCGTTGGTTTTTGGGGTCGCGGTGTCCATTGCTGCTATTAGTGTGCTCATTGCCGATAAAATTGAAAGAGGGCTCCGCTGTGGCAGCGGGTTTCCGAGTTTCGGATGTCCGATTCAAAGGAGGGCAACTACTGTCATAAAGGCAAGGGAATGTTCTGAACATTATGGTGAAGTTATTCACCTGATGGATGGAAATGTGTTGGCGAGGGGTAGTAAGTTTCCATGTCGCGTCCCCAGAGCTCTGGAATACCGTCATAAGTTTTCGTGCCACGTCCGCAGAGCTCTGGAATACCATCATGAGTGTTCGTGTCGCTTCTCCAGAGCTCTGGAATACCGTCATGAGTTTTCGTGCCACGTCCGCAGAGCTCTGGAATACCATCATGAGTTTTCGTGTCGCTTCTCCAGAGCTCTGGAATACTGTCATGAGTTTTTGTGCCACGTCCGCAGAACTCTGGAATACCGTCATGAGTTTTCATGCCGCGTCCGCAGAGCTCGAGGGCACACTCGGGTGTATCTGTGCAATTGCGCTGATAGCCAGCAAGGCCAACTAACGAAAATGGACCAGCCGTGCCGTTGTCTTGCATCAAAAAAGCCCTGACAGCAGAGGCTATCAGGGCTTTCGCAGAAGACCAAAAGGAATCTATTTCTGGATGATGATCTGGCGCACCAGATTCACTTCACGGTTGAAGAACCGGATGGAATACATGCCATTGGCAAGGCCTTGAAGGTCAATGACGCTATTGCTGGTGACATTTGCCTTGGCATACACCGTTTGTCCCATCATGCTCACCACACTTACGTCCATCGTTCCTTCCACATCGGTAATGAACTGGAAGATGCCCGCGCTCGGATTGGGATAGAGCAGCAGTACATGCTGGGCCACCACCTCTTCCAGCCCCACTACAGTGGTGTTGTAGCACGAGGAAGTGTCGCTGCATCCGCTCTGGGTAACGATGACTGCAAAGTTGCCCGACACCGGAGCGAGGAACGTCTGTGCTGTTTCTCCATCAACGGCAGCAAATCCATTATCGCAATCCACCCATTGATAGGATGCGCCTGCCAGTGCGGCCGCCAACTGATTACCGGTCTGCACCACGGTAGTGTCTACAGCAGGTATCACCGTCACGGTAACCGAAGCAGTGTTCTCGCATGTGGAGGCCTGGTCGGTTCCTACCACCGTGTAAGTGGTGGTTTCTGTTGGAGTCACTGCAACACCATCGGTCACATTATTATCCCAAACAAAGGCATCTGCTCCGCTGCCCGTAAGCGTTACCGCTTCGCCAATGCAGATGCTGGCTGCAGTGGTGTTGGCCACTACTGTCGGCAATGCATTGATGGTGATGTCCACGCCATTGTCTGCGCCCACTGCTGGCGAGGCTGACGATATCACACGGATGCGGAATGCTGTTCCGGTAGTGGTCACCACCGGAAGTTGGGCAGTGATGGAACCAGAGCTGTTGGCCGTTACCGATCCGATGTCGGTCGGGGTCGAGAAATCACCTGCGGCATCAGAAAGCTGTGCCGTGAAGGTGTTCGCTCCGCTGAAACTGCCGATGGCATTGTAATCGACCGTGATGGTCTCGCCAGAGCAATACGCCACATCAACCAAGGCCAATGTGGTTATCTCGATGCACGGATCGGGCTCTAGGGCCAAAGTGGCGACAACATCGGTAGCAGTGCCGCCAACGCTGAGCACCGCTCCGGCAGCTCCGGCATTGCCGGGCACTGCACCAACACCACCCGCACCCACGGCTCCTGCCGAACCGCCACTGAAATTCACCCCACTGCGATTGACCGTTGAATTGAGGGCATAGATGCCGTAGCTCGAACCGGCAGCACCACCGCCACCGCCACCGCTGTTGCCTCCTGCACCACCATCACCGCCATCGCCACCTTTTTGCGAGTCGCCCACGGATGCACCTCCTGGGCCGCCTGCTCCGCCTGGTGTTCCTGCACCGCCAGCGCCACCTGCTCCACCTGCTCCGCCATTGCCAAGAATGATGTTGCAATCGATGAAGGATGCCGTAGAATTGGCAAGGAACACGGCTGTGCTGTT
>JBFYQB010000360.1:0-10737 GCA_041302955.1 Flavobacteriales bacterium | reverse complement strand
GTGCGGATGGCCTCCTTCTGGTCCATGTAGCCCTTTACCCGCTCGTTGGTGGCGCGGTACATGGCCGCGTCAAAGTTCTCGAAGCGCTTGGCGGCCTTCTCCACCTCCTTGTCGGCCTTGGCATCGAGCTTGGCCATGTGGTCTTCGATGAGCACATCTGCACGGTAGCGCTTCTTGCTGTCCTTGTTGTCGATGAGCGGATCGTTGAAGGCGTCCACGTGACCGCTGGCCTTCCACGTTGTGGGATGCATGAAGATGGCGGCATCGAGCCCCACGATGTTCTCGTTGAGCTGCACCATGCTCTTCCACCAGAAATCGCGGATGTTCTTCTTCAGTTCCACACCCATCTGGCCGTAATCATACGTGGCACTGAGGCCGTCATAGATCTCGCTGCTTGGGAATATGAAACCATACTCCTTGCTGTGGCCGATGATGTTCTTAAAGAGGTCTTCGTTGTTCATTCTATTGAAAAATTGAGGGGCGCAAAGCTACGTTTTGAGCGTAGAAGGAAAGAAGTGAATAAGGTTGTCAGCAAAGCAGCAATGTATTGGGTGGTCAATCGGGGAGATTGATTGCAATGGAGCGCATATTTCTTGGCAGCAGCATTCGTTGATGAGCATGAACAACCCCCCAAATCCAAAGCCCTACCTTTGGCCCCCATTCAAAACCCGCCTATGCTGTTGTTGTCTGCATTAGAGTTCACGCTGCCGTTGAAGAACCCGGTGCTGCTCTTTGCGATGATATTGTTCATCATCCTGTTCGCGCCCATCCTGCTGAACAAGCTGAAGATACCGCACCTCATAGGCCTCATCATTGCCGGGGCGCTCATCGGGCCATTCGGGTTGAACCTGATGCTGCGGGACAGCAGTATCGTGCTGTTTGGCACGGTGGGTCTGCTCTACATCATGTTCTTGGCCGGGTTGGAGATAGACATGGCCGAGTTCAAGAAGAACAGTGGCAAGAGCCTCACCTTCGGGTTGCTCACCTTTCTGATACCGATGGGCTTTGGCACCCTGTCGGGCTATTATCTGTTGAATTTCACGCTGCCCACCTCCATCCTGATGGCCAGCATGTTCGCCTCGCACACGCTCATCGCCTATCCTATCATCAGCAAGCTGGGCATTGTGAAGAATCGCGCGGTGAATGTGACCGTGGGCGGCACGATGGTGACCGATACCCTTGCGCTACTTGTGCTGGCAGGCGTAACGGGGCTCTATACCGGCAAGGCCGATCAGGCATTCTGGATACAGCTCGGCATCTCCATCCTGGTGTTCGGGGCCATCGTAATGCTGCTGTTCCCGCTCATCGGGCGGTGGTTCTTCAAGCGGTTTGACGATAGTGTGTCGCAATACATCTTCGTGCTCAGCATGGTGTTCTTGGGTGGGTTCTTGGCCGAGGCAGCAGGTGTGGAGGCCATCATCGGGGCGTTCTTGGCCGGGCTGGCGCTGAACAGGCTCATACCCCACACATCACCGCTCATGAACCGCATCGAGTTTGTGGGCAATGCGCTCTTCATACCGTTCTTCCTTATCGGAGTGGGCATGCTCATCGACTATAGGGCATTCATCCAGGATTGGGATACTATAAAGGTGGCGGTGGTGATGACGGTGATGGCTGAACTGTCGAAGTATCTGTCGGCCTATTTCACCCAGAAGATATTCGGTTTCACTGCCGATGAGCGAAGGGTGATATTCGGCCTTGGGTCGGCCCACGCGGCTGCCACGCTGGCCATTGTGCTGGTGGGCTACAACATCATCCTGAACACCGAGGCCATAGCCGATGCCGCGGCCATGGGCTTTGTGCTGGAACCGGTAAGATTGCTGAACGAGAGCGTGCTGAACGGCACCATCCTCATGATACTGGTCACATGCACCGTGGCCTCGTTCGTGGCGCAGAAGGGCGGGCAGGGCATTGCGCTTGCCGAGGCAGCAGAGGAGGGCGACACGGGTTCGGATACGAGCGAAGAGCGCATCCTCATCCCGCTGAGCAATGCCGAGAACGTGGCCGAACTGGTGAACCTGAGCATCACGGTGCGCAACAAGAAGAACCGCACAGGCATGTATGCCCTATCGGTGATAGACGAGGAGCATTCGGGCAGCACGGCTGTGAAAAAGGCGGAGAAGCTGCTGGACAGTGCCGTGACCATCGCCTCGGCCACCGACAATCAGTTGCAACCCTTGCTGCGCTACGACCTCAATATCGTGAACGGCATAAGCAGTGTGGTGAAAGAGAATCACATCACCGATCTGGTGATGGGGCTGCACCGCCAGCATGGCATCACCGACAGTTTTCTGGGCACCCTTACCGAAGGTCTGCTAAGCCGTTGCAACACCACCACGCTGCTCTACAAATCGGTGCAACCGCTCAGCACCATCAAGCGCCATCTTATCATTGTGCCAGACAGGGCCGAGAAGGAGGTGGGCTTCCCGTTCTGGCTCTTCAAGGTATGGAACATAGCCCGCAACACGGGCGAGAAACTGGTGTTTTACGGGGCGAAGGAGACCTTGGACATGATACGCGAGGTGAACACCAAGCATCCGGTGGAGTGCGAGTTCCACGATTTTGAAGACTGGAACGATTTCCTCATCCTGAGCCGCGATGTGGTGAAGGACGATAACCTGATCATCGTATTGAGCCGGCCGGGGCATCCGTCATTCAACCCGAACATGCTGCGGGTGCCGCAATACATGAACAAGTATTTTGACCAGAACAGTTTCATCCTCATCTATCCGATGCAGCAGCTGATGGACAATGAGATGGGCCGCGACCTGAAGAATCCTTCTGTGCTCGAACCGCTGCGCGAGAACCTCGACCGCCTTGACGATCTGGGCAAGACGCTGGGCAGGCTGTTCAAGGGGAAGTAGGGGAGAGGTAGGGCTATTGTGGGGCGGTGGCCGCTGGTTGGGCTTCGGTGGCGGGGGTTCCGTTCAGTATTGGGGGCATGGGCTCGGCTGGTTGCTTTATGCCATAGCCTCGAACCTTTACTCCATCTATATATATGTCTGTGGATGCATCCCTTATTCCACGGACACTACCAACCTGGCCATCGTTGTCTTGAACTCCTTCGCGCAGGTATGATTTGGAATATTCCCTATAACGGATAGCTGATGACAACTGCCCGGATATGAAAGTCGAAGGTCTATCGTTCACAATCAAGGGCGTTAGCGTGTCAGAAGTCAATTGAACTTTTAGTTCGATAAGTGTTGCATGGCCAACCCTTACCTCACAATGAGGAATTCGAACCGCGCGGTGGTTCATCGGGGAAAAAATCACAACATAATTGGTGTCGGGTTTTAAATCCGGGAAAAAGAAAAATCCTTGTAGATCGGTTGAACCTCTGGTAATTAACTGCCCATTTTGCTGTACAAGTACTTGCGTCACCCGAACAGCCTTCTTAGATTCCTGATCATACACATACCCCATGATGCTTCCCGTATTGATCTGCGCCTGCACCATATAGGTTGACATACCGAAAAGTACCGCAATGCAGCACATGGTTCGCACCATTGGTCGGAGCCAAGTTGTGCTATGGGGCTGCGCAAGGGAGGAGATCTGCTGGTTCATGGTGGCTCGTGGTGGGGTGGCGTATCGGTGCATCCCTCATTCCCCTTCAAATATCGCATTTAACGCTATGGTGGGCAATGGCGAAGGACCCCCCAAGCTGTGAGTGCATTTCTTTATGTTTGTATGACCTCCTGTATCTCTGAACCTTGAGTATAAGCCAATGAAAGCTTCTCTTTTCCCATTGTTCTTGGTCTTTGCTGCGTTGGCACTGTCTTCTTGTGAGGATGACCCGTGCGACATCGAAGATTTGGACTATTCCAAGCAAGTGACAGTGAAGCAGGGAGTGTGGGGATCCTGTATCTATAAGGAAGGCGATTTCATGCCCGGAACACCAACTGGGACGGCTTGCGGGGCAAAAAGAACTATAAGTTTCTTTGAACTGACGCATGAGTCTGAGGCCACCGAATCTGAGGAAACCGGATTCTATACCGAGATACATTCCACGCTTGTCGGTCAGACCGAATCGGACGAACTGGGATTCTATGAAATAGCTCTTTCTCCGGGGGATTACAGTGTTTTCATACATGAGGAAGGAATGTACTATTCCAATAGTTGGGACTCGCAGCGCAATTTGTCTCCTGTTACCGTCACTTTGAATACTGCGACCGAAGTGCACCTGACCATTGACCACAAGGCCTTTTATTGATGGTACTGATATGGGCACATAGTAACTGACCTCCCCTGAAAACCTCTCTTTCCGCCCATTTTCAGGCAAAAAACACCCCTCAGACCTCCTAACTTTTTTGCTTGTAACGCATTGACAGCAAGTGATATGCTGGAATAAAAAGTGCCTCAGACTTACTATTTCGGGCAAAAAGTTGGTTAGGCTGTTCAAGGGGAAGTAGGAAATCAAGACTTCTGTTCGAAGCGTTTTGGGGCTGTTCCCGAGGCTTATTTCCTTTGCCTGCCATAGGCCATTGCCATCTTGTCCGAAGGAGAGCAAATTCGGGAGCATACCTTATTTTCGGTAGACTCATTTGCCCTTATCAGGGGATTGTGCAAGCCATTTCGGGCTATCACCTTTATCCCCTTATTAAGAATGATTCCGAATAGATGGTCAAGGTATTGCACATCAGTGAAAGTCTGTTGTCCCGTTGTGGGCTGGCATCCATTATCGGATCGGACAGCGGTATCGCGCCCATCGAGCATGCCCGTGATGAACAGGAGGCCTTGGCCCACTATGCGGCCGACAAGTATGGTCTTGTGGTATTTTCAGACCTCAAGGCCTCCGAGATCCAGAAGCGACTGCTGAAACACATCATACAGCAAGACCCCAAGCAGAAGGTGCTCGTCATAGGCGAGACGGAGAATGCGCGTGAGGTGCTTTGGCTGTTGGAACAAGGGGTGGACGGCTATCTGACCCGCGAGTGTGACAGGGACGAGATCATCCACGCCATCTATGCCATCATCAAAGGCGAAAGGTTCTTCTGCAACAAGGTGCTGAACATACTGGTGGAGCGCCACATGATGAAGGACGAGGAGGATGACTGCTCGGCCACCAATCTTACACTGCGCGAAATGGACATCACCCGGCTCATAGCCGAAGGCAAGACCAGCAAGGAAATTGCCACCCATCTGCACATCAGCCAACACACGGTGCAGACCCACCGCAAGAACATCATGCGGAAGCTGAAGGTGAACTCCGTGTCCGAACTCACGCTCTATGCCGTGAACACCGGACTGATCCCTACCTCAAAGTGACGGAAATCTACCCTCTTTCAGGTATGTGATTTACCGCTACAACGGTATTGTGGTATGGTAGCCACAGGGATACGTTTGCTGTCCGAACAAAAACCACCGATCCATGAAATTCCATTTACTCAGAACAGCCCTTTTCTGCCTCATGGCCATGACCTTGTTCACCGCCTGCGATGAGGAAGACGATGACCCAACTGCGGAACTGAAAACACAGGTAGTGAGCACCTACGCTGATATTGTGCTTGCCGGATATGAGGATAGCCACGAAAAGGCTGAAGCACTACAGGCAGCCATCAATGCGTTGGTGAGCAACCCGTCAGCAGTCACCCTGCAGGCCGCCAAAGATGCTTGGTTGGCAGCGCGCGAACCCTACGGACAGACCGAGGCTTTCCGCTTTGCTGGTGGCCCAATAGACGATACCGATGGTCCAGAAGGCGCCCTCAATGCATGGCCGCTTGACGAGAGCTATGTGGACTACGTGAGTGGAAATGACGCAGCAGGCATCATCAATGATCCTGTGACCCATCCCACCATCACTGCCGAGTATCTCACCACACTTAATGAAGTGGGTGGCGAGACCAATATCAGCATAGGCTACCACGCCATCGAGTTTCTGCTTTGGGGTCAGGATCAGAGCACAAGCGGTCCGGGAGCCCGCCCCTATACAGATTATGTGGTGGGCGGAACGGCTGCCAATCAGGCCCGTAGAGGTCAGTACCTTCAGGCATGTGCCGAACTGCTTGTGGAACACCTACACGAGTTGGTGCACGAATGGGAGGAAGGTGGCAGTTTCCGCAGTTCGTTCACGGGTATGAGCAGCGATGCCGCCTTGACCAATATACTGACAGGTATCGGTACCCTTAGCAAGAGCGAACTGGCCGGGGAGCGCATTTTCACTGCCTTGGACAATCAGGATCAGGAGGACGAGCATTCTTGCTTCTCTGACAATACTCACCGCGACATCGTTACCAACGCCAAGGGCATTTACAATGTGATACACGGCACCTACGTGCGTACCGATGGCACAACGGTCAGCGGCACTTCGCTGCTCGACCTGCTGAATGAGGAGAACGCTTCACTTTCTGATGAACTGACGGCACTTTCTGAAGTAGCCATTTCAAAGGCAGAGGCCATTCCGAATCCTTTTGATCAGGCTATTCAGAACGAGACCACTGGCGGCAGCGGCCCTGTTATGCAGACAGTGAACGCCCTCAGGGAGCAAGGCGACAAGATAGCCGAGGCAGCTGCGGCCCTCGGTCTGACCATCAGCACCGAGCTTCCAGAGTAACGGAAAACCACAGAACTTGCACATGTGTTGAAACGGGTCATACCATGGTTGCTGGCAACAGGAATATTCACTTCCTGCGAACCCGAACCACAGAGTTATGAGAGTTACCTCGACCCTGACGAGGAACGTTCTGGAGGCGGGGCATCGGTTTACGATGCCTCGCCTTTGGCATTCTCAAAACCCATCAATGGACTGCAGAACAATGACGACCTGCTCTTCTTTGTAGGCAATTCGTTCTTCCGCCAGAATTGGGTCACAGCCCCTGCCAGCACCACTGCCCGCGATGGACTTGGGCCGTTCTTCAATGCACGTTCCTGTTCCGGATGTCATTTTGAAGATGGGCGTGGCCGTCCACCCGCTTATGACGGAGAACTGTCGCACGGTCTGCTGATCCGTTTGGGCGGTGCTTCCATAGGGCCGCATGGCGAACCCTTGGGCGATGGGAACTACGGAGGCCAGTTGCAGGATCAGGCCATTATGGGCATCCAACCAGAGGGCGGTTTCACCATCACGCATACCGACATCACAGGCCATTTTGCCGATGGCGAAAGCTATACGTTGAAACGGCCCCAGTACGATCTCGCTTTCACGGGCTACGGTGGCTATGAAGGCGGAATGTTCTCGCCACGTGTGGCTCCGCAAATGATCGGCCTTGGGCTGTTGGAGGCCATTTCGGAATCCACCATACTGGAACGCAGCGACCCGATGGACGCTGATTCCGATGGCATTTCAGGAAAACCCAACCACGTGTGGGACCGCGCGTCTCAGTCCGTGCGTTTGGGCCGTTTCGGTTGGAAGGCCAACGAACCATCGCTGCTGCAGCAGTCGGCAGGAGCCTTTCTTGGCGATATGGGCATCACATCATTCCTTTTTCCGGATGAGAATTGCACATCGCCTCAGTCCGATTGCCAGCAGGCGCCCAACGGTGGACAACCGGAGATAGCAGACGATGACCTGCACAAGGTAGTGCTCTATTCCAGCGTGCTGGCCGTGCCCGTTAGGCGTGACCATGACGCGGAGCATGTGCTGCGCGGCAAGGAACTGTTCTTTGTCATCGGCTGCGAGGGCTGCCACCGTGCCAAGGTGGTGACAGGCACTCATCCGAGTATCAATGCACTTTCTGGGCAGACCATCTTTCCCTACACCGACCTGCTGCTGCACGACATGGGCGATGACCTTGCGGATGGCCGCCCCGATTTCGAGGCCACAGGGTCGGAGTGGCGCACACCTCCATTGTGGGGCATAGGGTTGTTCCAGACCGTGAATGACCACACGTTCTATCTGCACGATGGCCGCGCACGCAACCTCACAGAGGCCATCCTGTGGCATGGTGGTGAGGCACAGGCATCCGCAGAAAGATTCAAACAGTTGACCAGCGCGCAACGGCAAGACCTCATCTCATTCCTCCGATCACTATGACAAGAATCCTCTTCTGCATATCTATGATCACGGCACTACTGCTGTCGGCCTGCCAACAGGAGGCCACCACCCCATACGACCGCAAGCAGATGGCCACCGATCTGGTCGCGAAGGTGATCTTGCCCCGCCACCAGCAGTTTTCCGACAGAACGCATGCGCTATCGGACGCCATCAGCGCCTTTGCCTCAGCACCGGACATGGCCGGTTACATGACCATTAGGCAACTATGGTTGGAAACGAAACTTGGCTATAAGCTCATTCAGCCTTATAACATGGGCGATGTGGCCCAGACCTACATTCACAACAAGATGAACAAATGGCCTGTGAATGCTGTATTTCTCGAGAGCTTCATCAGTGGGACCGACAGCTTGGACCAACCCTTTGTGGACGGACTGGGCTCCACTTCCAAAGGGCTGGCCGCCATCGAGTATCTGCTGGTGGGCGATGCGACAGAGTACTCTGAGGCCTACGCCCAATTGGTCAATTCGCCCGATAGCTATCGCAGGCTTGCATTCCTGCAGGCCCTTGCGCTCGACCTGTACTTCAAGGCCTATTACACCAATGATATCTGGCAGCCCGATGGAGACAACTACGGACAGACGATCACCGACCTCCCCACCTCGGGTATTGAAAGTCCGGTGAACATGCTGGTGAACAAGATGGTGGAGCGATTGGAGCAGTTGGCCATTGTGGAGCTTGGTGCCCCGTTGGGTGCTGACAACGGGGGCATGGCCGATCCAACTGACGCGGAGGCCTACCGCAGCAGGCAGTCGCTGGCATGTGTCCGTCAAGGCATCGTATCGGTCAAAGAGCTGTTTCAAGGAGATACGGTGCAGGACGGCATCGGCCTTTCCATCAAGGGCCATCTGGTGCAAAGCGGTGCCGCGGCAACGGCCAACGACATTGAAGTGCATTTGGATGCTGCCATTGCACAATGCGAGGACATAAGCGTTCCGATGGAGGAGGGCGTGGTGTCCGGCCCGCAGCACTATGAGGCTGTAAGACAGGAGCTGATCGTTGCGCTGAGCTTGGTGAAGACCGAAATGGTGACCACCTTGGCGGTCACCCTCACACTGAACGACAACGATGGGGATTGAGCGCGCAGCGCGCATATTACCACTGAGCAGGAGCATGATGGGTGGGAAACCGTCCCTAGTGCATACCTCAAAGTAGGTACCCCCCATACCCTGTCCATCTGAATGCCTACCCACAATGGGCCACCTGCAATTTGCCCTATCAAGGTGATTGACAAGCCTTTGAAGGCCCGATACATTTGCTCTGAACCAAAACACATCCAATGGCCAGAAACTATTCTATCTCCGATCCGCGTATGGTGCAGTTCTCCTCTGCCTACGTGCTACTCTACACCGATCATCAGACCGATCTCGCGGCTTTCGACCCCGATTTCAACGCTGTCTTCTTGGCCGGCTGGAATACGGCCATTGCCGCCAGCATAGCCGTGCCCACCGAGGAGAGCCGCAACGACCTGCAGGCCGGCCTGACGGACAAAGTGCTGGACGTGATGCGCAGAAGTCGGCTCAAGTATCATGAAGTGGCCTATTTTGTCCGTAAGGCATTTCCTACCGACACAGCGGTGCAAGGGCTGTTCGGCCTGAACGATTACGACCGGGCCGCCACCGATCAGGCCGTCATGCGCCTGTTTCTCGAACGCATGTGGGACACTGCCGAGAACCATCACAAGGCCGTGCTGCTCACCGTAGGCTACACGCAGGCCCGCATTGATGCCATAGCGGCATTGCGCGATGAACTGGGACAGCACGACAGCCAGCAGGACCATTTCTCGCTCACCAGCCCCGAGGACACCGATGCCCGCATTACTATCCACAACACCACCTGGTCCTTTGCCCAGAAGGTGAATGCTGCCGCCAAGGTCGTCTATGCCGAGAACATCGTGCTCTACAATCTATTCCTCTTTCCACGCAGGACAGAGCAGCCCGAGTTGTTCAACGTGACAGGCACCGCCAGCCAGACAGGCACTGGCAATGTGCTGGCCGATGTGAGCGTCAGCATCCCATCGCTCGGCCTCACCACCACGACCGATGAGGACGGCAACTATGGTTTTGCAGGCATCGGCATCGGTACCCATACCGTCATCTTCGGTCTGCCGGACCACGAGCCCGTGAGTCTGCCGCTCAACGTGGTGGACCCCACTACGCCCACGGTGCTCAACGCAATGCTTGCGCCCCTCGCACCTTAAGGTCACACACTGTCCAAAGGCCGCTCCGCACAGTTGCGGAGCGGTTTTTTTTGGCACCTATCGCCCGATGCCCTGAAACACGTCAGGGAGTGAACAGAACACAGAGTATAGGGAATAGAACACGGGATATAGAATATATAACACTGGATATAGGGAGTAGGACACAGGATATAGAGAACGGGACACGTGATATAATAAGTGGAACACTGGATATAGAGAATGGAACACGGGATATAGGAAATGAAACACTGGATATATATAACAGAGCACTGGATATAGAGAATAGAACACAGGATATAGAGAACAGAACAGCTGTGTTCTATCTCCAATAACGTACGATCTTTCAAAACCGCTTCAAGATGGAATGGACAAGACCCTATCACTACACCGACCCCGAGGCCATACAGCGTTGCGAGAGCATGCTGTTGGCCTTTGATGACCATATGGCCGCCTTCCAAGCCTTGGACCCTGACTTCGATGCCACCTTCCGCACCCAATGGCGCGCGGCCATCGATGCCGCCTTGCAGCAGCCCACGGACGAGAGCACGCT
>JBFYQB010000359.1:0-3889 GCA_041302955.1 Flavobacteriales bacterium | reverse complement strand
ATTGAAGATCGAGGACAATCTGCGCGGACTGGTGGGTGTGGACCGCTTCACCTCTGCTTCGTCAGAGAACATGGCGCTCATCACTGTTGAATCTGAGAAAGGCTACGACATTGATGTGCTGCTGGCCGATGTGAAGAACGCGGTAGACAAGGTGCCGTCTTTTCCCACCGAAATGGAACCGCCCGTTGTGGCCAAGAATGAGAACCTGAACGTTTCCATCGAATTTGAGGTGAGCGGCAAGAACATGTCGCTGCAAGCGCTGAAGACAATAGGCCGAGAAGTGGAGAACGATCTGCGAAACATTGACGGCATATCCCAAGTGGCACTGACAGGATTTCCCACAGAGGAGATCACCGTTTCGGTGAATGAGGAGCGACTGCGGGCCTACAACCTTACCTTCAGAGAGGTTTCGGCCGCAGTGGCGAACAACAACATTCTGGTGACGGGCGGTTCCATCAAAACGGTGGCCGAGGATTACCTGATCCGGGTGAACAACCGCTCGTATCACGGCAGCGAGATGGACAACATCATCTTGCGGACGGATGCCAATGGAGGCATAGTGCGCCTAAAAGACGTGGCAACCGTGGCCGATTCTTGGTCTGAAACTCCTGATAGGACCTACTACAACGGAGAGCCGTCCGTATCGTTGGTGGTCAGTACCACGAACAACGAGGACCTGATAGAGGCGGCTGAAAAGGTGATGGCCTATGGCGAAACATTCAACGCCAAGCACGAGAATGTGCACATCAGCATTACGAACGACAGGTCGCAATTGGTGGTGGAACGCACGGAGCTGTTGCTGAACAACGGCCTACAGGGAATTGCTCTTGTGATCTTCTTTCTGTCACTGTTTCTAAGACCGAGGTTGGCCCTATGGGTGGCGGTAGGCATTCCTATCGCGTTCATGGGCATGTTCGTGTTCGCATCCTATTTTGAGGTGACGATCAATGTGCTTTCGCTCTTCGGAATGATCATCGTTGTGGGGATACTGGTGGACGATGGCATTGTGATAGCCGAGAACATCTTCCAACACCACGAAATGGGCAAAGACCGCATCACTGCCGCCATAGACGGCACGATGGAGGTATTGCCAGCCGTGGCCTCGGCCATTCTTACCACATTGGTGGCCTTCTCCACGTTCTTCTTCCTCGATGGCCGCATAGGCGAGTTCTTCGGTGAAGTGTCCATCGTGGTCATACTCACACTGTCATTCTCGCTGGTAGAGGCCATATTCACATTGCCTGCCCACGTGGCACATTCGCAGGCCTTGGCACCCGACCAGAAAACCTATTGGTTCAATGCATGGGGCACGCGGGCCATGGATTTCATGCGCGACAGGCTTTATGGCCCAACGTTGGACTTTTTCATGCGCTACAAACTGGTGGGCTTCTCCATTGTCATCGCGATGTTCATGATAACGGTAGGTGCAATCAGCGGTGGCATCATCAAGACCACCTTCTTCCCGGTCATCGCATCCGATCAGGTGAATGTGACGCTCAAGATGCCCCAAGGCACCAATCCGGCCGTGGCAGATTCCATCATCTCCATCATTGAGGAAAAGGCATGGAAGGTGAATGATGAATACACGGCCAAGCAGTCGGGCGGTAAGCAGGTTTTTCAGAACATCATAAAACGGGTAGGCCCCGGAACGGCCAATGCTTCACTCAAGATAAATCTGCTTCCGGGGGAAGAGCGCGACTTCACTGCCGACCAGATCACCAATTCGATCGCAGAACTGGCCGGCAAGCACCCAGCGGCTGAGAGCCTCGTGTTCGATGCAGGGTCGGCATTTGGAGGCAAGCCTGTTTCGGTGGCCTTGATGAGCACCAACATCAGCGACCTTAAGGGTGCCAAGGAGGCGCTCAAGGAAAAACTGAAGCAGAACCAATTGCTGCGCGACATAAGCGACAACGACCCTGCGGGCATCAAAGAAATACGGATAGCGCTAAAGGACAAGGCCTATCTTTTGGGTTTCACGCTCAATGATGTCATATCGCAGGTGCGCTCGGGTTTCAATGGCTTGCAGGTACAGCGTTTTCAGCGCGGACAGGACGAGATCATCGTTTGGGTGCGCTACGAAAAGGACAACCGATCGTCCATCCGCGATCTGGACAACATGCGCATCGTTTCGGCCAGAGGCGAACGTGTGCCACTTAGCGAGATAGCTGACTATACCATAGAACGCGGGGTCATCAGCATCAACCATCTGGACGGCCAACGCGAGATAAAAGTAGAGGCCGACCTTAAGGACCCTAAAGAAAGTGCCACAGCTGTCATCCAAGACATTCAGGACAACATAATGCCCGAGATACGGTCCAAATATCCCACGGTGTCCGCCCTGTTCGAAGGGCAGAATCGCGAGGCGAGCAAGGTTACCGGATCGGCCGGCAAGGTCTTTCCCATCATCCTCTTCCTTATCTACATTATCATCGCCTTCACCTTTAGGTCCTATGTACAACCCCTGCTGCTGATGGTCATGATACCGTTCAGTTTCATAGCGGTGGCATGGGGTCATTGGATACATGATTTTCCGATCAATGTGCTCTCATTTCTGGGCATCATTGCGCTGATAGGCATTGTGGTCAATGATGGGCTGGTGTTGATAGGCAAACTCAATAGCTCGCTCAAGGAAGGGCAGCCGTTCGACAAGGCGTTGGTCGATGCCGGCAAGTCGCGATTCAGGGCCATATTCCTGACCTCTGTGACCACCATTGCCGGACTTTCGCCTCTCATCCTCGAAAAGAGCCGGCAGGCACAGTTTCTTATTCCCATGGCCATTTCGTTGGCCTACGGGATCGCCATTGCAACGGTGCTCACGCTGGTGATGCTGCCCATGCTGCTGTCGGTGACCAACAGCATCAAGGTATATCTGAACTGGCTGTGGGAAGGCAAGAAGCCCACCAAAGAATCGGTGGAGCCCGCAGTGGAGGAATTGGCAGGCGAAAGGGGCGAAGCATGAACGGAACACAGATGAGACGGATGTACACTGATTTAAAAACTGTTGTGGGAGGCACACGTCATTGCGAAGGAGGAACGACTGAAGCAATCTCATACAGAGGAAGAGATTGCTTCGCACTGCTCGCAATGACGCTACTTGTCGGCCTTGGTATGAACGCGCAGGCCCAGACCCTGTTGTCGCGCGAGGAAGCCGCCAAGCTGGCTTTGCAGCACAACTACGACATCCTTGTGGCCCAGAAGCAGGTGGAGACCGCCCAGAACAACGCCACCATCTACAACAGCGGATATCTGCCCACCGCCACTGCCGCTGGTGGGGCCACGATCACCTACAACGCAGGCGAGAACGAGACCGTGCAGGGCACGTTTGAGTTCGACCCGGCCGAAGCCTACAGCTATAATGCATCCGTAGGGGTCAACTACACCATCTTCAATGGCCTTGGACGCATGTACAACTACAAGCAACTGAAGGAGCGCCACAACCTGAGCGAACTACAGGCCAAACAGATCATTGAGAACACCCTGCTGCAATTGTCAAGTGTCTATTTTCAGATAGCACAGCTCACCGAGAATGTGGGCATGTTGCGCAGCGCGCTCGACATCTCGAAGCAACGGTTGCAACGCGCCCGCTACAACTACGAATATGGTCAGGCCACCCAACTTAATGTGCTCAATTCGGAAGTGGATGTGAACAATGACAGTATCAACCTTTTGAATGCCGCTCAGCAGTTGGACAATGCCAAGCGCAACCTCAATTTGATCATGGGTCGCGAACTGGGATCCGCTTTTGATGTGGACACCACCGTTGCCTTTGCTCTCCCACTTACGGAGGACGAACTGATGGCCAAGGCGCTGGAGCGCAACGTGCTGGTCGAACAGACCCGCTCACAGTTGCGCAACAGCGAATTTGCGGTCAAGGCCAGCCGTGCCGGTT
>JBFYQB010000358.1:0-4607 GCA_041302955.1 Flavobacteriales bacterium | reverse complement strand
GTGAACCCATTCACACCGCAGCCTGTGGTATAGACCAGCATAGTGCTCGAACCATAAATGATGTATCCGGCTGCCACCTGTTCAGTACCTTTCTGCATGAAGTCATCCATGGTGGCTGGTCCATCATTAGAAATTCTGCGATAGATGGAGAAGATGGTACCTATGCTGACGTTCACATCTATGTTCGATGATCCATCAAGTGGATCGATGGCCACAACGTATTTGCCATGCGAGGCAAAGCTTTCGCCAAACTCAATTACGCCTTCATCTTCTTCGGAGGCCACCCCACACACCTCGCCACGGTCGCGGAGGGCGCGGATGAACTGATCGTTGGCATAAACGTCCAATTTCTTCTGCACCTCGCCTTGCACATTGGTGCTGCCCACATCGCCAAGAATGTCCATCAGACCGGCCTTGTTCACCTCGCGGTTCACAATACGGGCCGCAAGTCCGATGGCGCTCAGCAATCTGGAGAGTTCGCCCTTGGCATATTTGAAATCGTCCTGACGCTCAATGATGAATTCTCCGAGGGAGATGACCGTGTTCTGCTTTGGTGTCATTTCAACGTGTAAGTAAAGTCGTGTATAAAAGGAGAGACCCGCGTTGCTGCGGGTCTCGTTTCAAGGTCTGTAATTGCTGACAGGTCAGAGTTTCATAATGTAAGCCAACTTGAAGAATCGTCTGTCATTGCCATTCAATGTGCCCGAAACGGTGACAAACTGATTGGGAACCGAAGCCGTGCCGGGATTCTCGGCAGCGCTTGTCACAGAGACGATGAACTTGTCTGTAAGGTCTGGAGTGCCGTTGCTTCCATCACAAAGGCTCCATCCCAATGGAATGGAGGCATTGGTGCCCGACCACATGATGATGCCTCCAGTAGGAAAACTTGGCACCACTTGCTGAGTTCCCACCTTTACCCACTGCCCAAATGGTGCGGTAAGTGGAGTAGGCACATTATACTTGTAATACCAGAAATTGCCCGAATCCGTCTCATAGATCAACAGACCGTTAGCAAGTGTGTCATTGTAAGCAGACAACATGGAATTGCGTTGCAGCTGATTCATGGAGGGTACCAACATGCCCTTTGCTGGCGTTCCCGTTATCACATTATAGGGGTTGGAAACATCAAGGATAGCGCTTGGTTCTGGAGTTGTGGTACCGATACCAACGTTGTCGGTCTGCGCCATTGCTTGAGCTCCAATGAGCAACAAGCAGATGAAACTTGACATTTTGATGAATGCGTATGATTGCTTCATATACCGTATTTTCTTAATGATCAGCCAGAAGGCTATTCATTGTGGTCAATGGCCAAAGATAGATTTCTTTTCTGACCACCGTTTTGAGATGGTCATATCGTATTTGTCAGCCCGTCTCGAGGATATTGCAACCGTAATGTTCGTCTTTTCGGGTCGAATTGGTCAACCGTCAGTCACATCGAGACCAGGTTGAAACAAAAAGGACTGCAACGTTTCCGAAGTAGTCCTTTCGTAATGTGGGCCCTACTGTGTTCGAACCAGTGACCCTCCCGACTTTAAGGTCGGGATGCTCTTACCATGATTTGACATGTCAGAAGTAAAAGTTCAAATCATGCCAAAACAAAAAGGACTGCAACGTTTCCGAAGCAGTCCTTTCGTAATGTGGGCCCTACTGGGTTCGAACCAGTGACCCCCTGCTTGTAAGGCAGGTGCTCTGAACCAGCTGAGCTAAGAGCCCGATTTGGGGCTGCAAATGTATAGAACACTTTCACTTTTGCAAGCATGCAGAAAAAATATTCCGCAATGCAATCAAACGACTTCTGCGACCACGAAAGTGCTACCGCCTATGAAGACAACATCATCGACCATGGCCACGCTCTTCGCTGCGTGCATGGCTTCGTTTACGGAGGTGAAAGCACTACCTGACAAACTGAACTGCTGCGCCATTTCTAAAAGAGAAGCAGCATCCAACCCACGAGGGATATCCGGTCGGCAGAAATAGTAGGTCGCGTCCTTGGGCAGCATTTGAAGGATAGGAGCATGATCCTTATCCGAGACCATTCCCCAGACTACGTGCAGCTTTTTCCCCTTGGAAATGGATTCCAGTTGCTTGAGGATAGGGGAGATGCCTTCCTTGTTATGAGCGGTGTCGCATATGATGAGCGGCTGTTCGCCAAGGCACTGCCAGCGACCGAGCAGTCCGGTCTGCTGAACCACATTGCGGATGCCATGCTTTATGGCAGACTCATCGATGGTCAGGTCAGAGTGTTGCAAAGCGCGAAGGGCGCAGATAACGGTGCGCACATTCTTATGCTGGTGTGGGCCTGATAGTTCTGAGGTCACCGACATCATAGTGCCATCAGACCATGAGTAGGAGAGGTCAATGATCGGACGGTAGTTCTCGGACTGCTCCGTGGTGGCCTCCAATGTCAATTCGTCCGAAGCAAAATGGATAGGGGCAGCCATCTCCTTGGCCTTGTTGATGAACACAGCGGTTGTCTCAACCTGCCTTTCACCAATGACGACCGGAACGCCATGCTTGATGATCCCCGCCTTCTCGCCCGCGATCTCTGCTAATGTTTCGCCCAAAAACTGCTGATGGTCGTGGCCGATGTTGGTGATGATGGAAAGCAACGGAGTGATGACATTTGTGCTGTCCAGTCGTCCGCCCATGCCAGTTTCTATCACGGCAATATCCACCTTCTGTTCGCGGAAATGATGGAACGCCATCGCCACCGTCATTTCGAAAAAGGAGGGCTGAATGCGGTCGAAATGCGAACGGTTCTCGTTGGTGAAGCGGATGACCTCTTCTTCCGAGATCATTGCTCCATTCACCCTGATGCGTTCCCGGAAGTCCTTTAGGTGAGGCGAAGTGTAGAGCCCAACGCGATACCCGGCCGATTGCAAAACGCTGGCCAGAAAGTGACTTGTAGAGCCTTTGCCGTTGGTGCCCGCCACATGGATGCTACGGAAATCATACTGCGGATCGCCTAACGCTTCGCACAGCGCGATGGTGTTGCCGAGGTCTTTCTTGAAAGCGCTAGCTCCCAATCGCTGGAACATGGGGAGTTGGGCAAACAGGTACTCCAGCGTGCGCTGATACTCGGTCATTCCAATACGAAGACGAAGGTCATGGAACCATTCTGCTGCACCGATGCGTTGGGGTTCGCATCGAACTTGGTCTCAATGGCAGCGTTCTGGGCGAGCTTATAGAGATAGGTGCTGGTTGTCGTAGAACCGCGTGCTCCGGGCGTGGCACGCACCACTTTGCCATACTTATCCACCACAATATCCACCACCACCTTTCCAGTTTCCTGCGAGTTGTCGGTGATGCGTGGTGGGCTCATCATCTTTCTGCCTGAAAGATTGAACGATATGCCACTGTTGCCGCTGCCCGGCACGCTGCCATGAGGTGCGCCCGGTGTGCCGTCCACATGGCCCTGATTGCCACCGGGCTTGGTATTGCCTTCACCACCGCCCGAACCTTTGCCTTCGCCCGCCTTGGCCTTGGCAAACAGCTCATCCATACGGGCTTTCTGTGCGGCTTTCAGACGTTCTTCCTCTTGTTTCTTGCGCTCCTCTTCGCGCTTCTGCTCGGCTTCGGCCTTCTCTTTGGCCTCTTTTTCCTTGCGGAATGCTATCTCCGATTCGGTCTCTTGCGTAAGCACTTGCTCCTCGGCCACGGGTTGTGCGGTGGCCGTTGGTGGTGGGGTCACCTGCTCCACCACTTCTTCAACTTCCTCAGACGACTGCATCGGTTCGCTTTCCACGTTGCCAAGACCGGTGTCGGTAGTGCCGAAATTGATGACCATGCCTTCTTCCGGTGGCGGAATGGAATGCGTCAATCCGAAAAAGAGGAAGAGCAGCAACAGCAGACCATGGAAGATCAAGGTGCTGATAAGCCCCTTCTGTTTATTCCGCTGTTCTGTTGCATTGACCAATGCCATGACCTATTCCGATTGGGTGGCAAGCACTATCTTGAACTGGTTGCGGTAGGCAATGTCCATCACCATTACGGCATACTCGATGGGCACTCCTTTTTCTACACGCAACACGACCACTTTGTCCTCGCTTCCCTCAAGACGCTCTTTGAGCAGAGATTCCACAAATGCGGGGTCAACTTGATCCTGATCGATGTAATGCACAAGGTCTTTGGAGATGGAAACGCTCACCGTCTGCTTCTTCACGCTGGTGGCCTTGCTGCTGGGCAGCACAAGGTCGAGCGCGTTGGTGGTGACCAGCGTAGAGGTGAGCATGAAGAATATGAGCAGCAGAAACACGAGGTCCGTCATGGACGACATGTTGAAGTCTGCGCTGACCTTGTTTCTTGATCGGATGGCCATTGTATGAGTAGCTTATTGGCTGATTTGATGATGGACGATGTCGTGCTCGTCCCAAGTCCTTCGCCTCCTTTTATCCGGGTTCGTGCAGCAGGTCGATGAATGCAGTGGAGCTGGCCTCCATCATGAATACCACCTTGTTCACTTTAGTCACTAGAAAATTGTAGCCCAGATAGGCCATGATGCCCACAATGAGACCCGCCACCGTGGTGGTCATGGCGGTGTAGATACCGCTGGCCATCATGCCCACGTTCACCTGCCCGCCTGCGCTGGCCATTTCGTGAAAGGCGAG
>JBFYQB010000357.1:0-5831 GCA_041302955.1 Flavobacteriales bacterium | reverse complement strand
AAGAAATGTACGAGCGCATTGGCATGAGCATGGTGAGCGAGGCCGCGCTGTGCCTGCAAGAAGGCATCATTGCCACGCCACTCGATGGTGATGTTGGGGCGGTGTTCGGCCTAGGCTTCCCTCCTTTCCGTGGCGGGCCGTTCCGCTATATGGATACGTTAGGCGCGCAGCAGACGGTAGACATCTTCAACCGCCTTGCCGAGAAGCATGGTGAGCGTTTCCTACCGCCACAGATTATTGTGGACAAGGCGAAGAGCGGGGGAAGATTCTATTAGGATTGGCAATTGACGGTTTGCGATCAGGGAACAATCCCGAAGGGATCAAATGATCGTAGCTATTGCGCGCGTGGGAAATCAAGGCCGCGAAAGCCCGAAGGGGTGGCATAATCACAAAGTCAGGTACCCTTGTTTAGCTGTTCGCAGGTCAAAGACATCTATTGGTGGCCTCCTGACTTTCTGTCTGTGCTCTGTAAACTTCATAGAGGGCTCGTGACTTTACACGAGTGCTCTGTAAACTTCATGGAGGGCTCGTGACTTTACAGAGGTGCTCCGTGAACTTCATGGAGGGCTCATGACTTTACGGAGGTGCTCCGTAAACCTCATGGAGGGCTCGTGACTTTACAGAGGTGCTCTGTAAACTTCATGGAAGGCAACAATGTTCCTTACTGCCTTCTGTGGAACCCACGGAGGGCAACATTCTTCCTTGTTGCCCAAAGGGAATTTGCCACGCTAGCCAGATGGTTCCTCGTTCGCTACTCTTCCAGCAAGCAGAATCTTGCGATTTTTAATGCGCAAACGGTTGGCTGGCGATCACAAACATGTATTGTTGAAATGTGATGGTCTATTCATGCGGTCAGCTATTGGTCATCTCCCTGCGCTCTTCAAAAAATATTGCCTCACCCAGCGGCCTCTCCCCCACTCCCATCATCCTAACACACCGCGAACTGCGATATATTTACCCGCTCAGCGCATCCCTTCTCCCCAGCCATGAAAACAGCCGTCAGTCCTGCCCTTCGCGAGGTGATCGATGCGAGCTGGTTCACCGTGGAACAGGGGGTCTACGTCTATCTGCGGGTGACGGAGGTGACCCGCCCCGAGCTGCACCTTCTGGTGACCCGCGACAGTGAAGAGATAACCGTGGTGACCGACAGCCGAAACCTGCCGCTCATGGGCGAATATGAGCGGAATGCCGAAAATTGGAAACTCCTCAATATCCGTTGCGGTAAACCTTTTTACTGCGTGGGTTTTCTCGCAGCCATTGCGCAACAGATGGCATCGCACGGCATTGATATCGTTATGACCTCCACCTTCTCCAACGACCATGTGCTGGTGAAAGAGCAGGAAGCTGAAATGGCCATCGGGCTGCTGTGCGAGCTTGGTTTCAGTAAGCGTTGATCGAGGAGATGGATCAGCAGCAGCACCATTCTGCCCTAAAAGCCGAGACCGACCGCCTGAATGCCGAGGCTTGGGAATTGAGGGCCACCGATATGCGCAAGGCCTATCGCGTGGCCAAGGAAGCACTTGACCATGCCATCGCCTCCCACCATCAGCAAGGCATAGCCGAAAGCAAGCGTACACTTGCCATCTCGGGCCTGAGCATGGGGCTGCATGCCGAGGCGTATGAGCATGCCATGGCCGCCTCACGGATGTTCCGCGACAGTGGCGACATGCGCAACGAGGCCATGGTGCTCAATACGCTCGGTGCCATCTACGACTATCTGAACGACTACGAGAACCGCCTTCAGGCCAACCTGCGCAGCTTGGAACTCCGCAAGCTCTCGGGCGACCACGAAGGACTGCTCCGCTCGATGAACAACACGGGCGACACCTATACCCGCATGGGGGAATATGACAAGGCCCTCGCGCTGTTTGAGGATTGCCTCACCCTTTTGGACGATAGCCGGCCTTCGATGAAGGCCATCGTGCTGAGCAACATCGGAGAGGTCTATCTCTTCCAAGGGCGCGACATCGAGGCTGCTGCTAAGCTGACCGACAGTCTGGAGATAGCCAAACGGGTGAACTATACTGGCATCATCCTCGCAGACCTTATCATGCTTGCGCGTCTGGCCAACAAGGCCGGAAACCATCGGGAATCAATATCCCTGCTGCAAGATTCGCTCAACCATATTGACGAGAACACCAGCAGGAACGAACTGGCCGAGATACATCTCGGTCTGTCGCAAGCCTGGCAAGCGCTTGGCGATGCACAGAAGGCATTGGAACAGCACCACCTTTTCTACCGCTATCAGGAGCAGCACCTGAACGAGAAGAAGATAAAGGAGATACGCGGCATGCAGTTCAGGCAGGAGATAAGCGAGCTCCAGACCCAGACGGCCGAACTGGAAAGACTGGTGCAGGAACGCACGAGCCAGGTAGAAAGCACCCTTGCCGAACTACAGAAGAAAGAGGCCGCCACCCGCCAGATATTGGAGAATGCCCTCGATGCCGTAGTGGGCATGGACAGCAAAGGCCACATAACACGATGGAACCGCAGGGCCGAAGAGATATTCGGTTGGAAAGTGGATGAGGTGATAGGCAGGCCGCTTGGCGACACCATCGTGCCTCCGCATCATCGCCAAGGACACGAGAACGGTTTCAGCAGATTCGTGCATACACGGGAAAGTCACATGATGGATACGCGCATCGAGATCGAGGCGCTGCACAGGTCCGGACGGGTCTTCCCGGTCGAGTTGGCCATTACGGCCATCGATGACGGGCAGGGGCCAACCTTCAATGCGTTCATCAACGATATTTCTGAACGGAAACAGATAGAGCGCGAGCGCCAGCAGGATCTGGAGGTCGAAAAAGCCGTCAATCAGTTCTCCCAGACGCTCTTCTTGCAGAACACGGTGGACGAAGTGCTGTGGGATCTGGCCAAGAACTGCATATCGCGACTTGGGTTTGAGGACTGCGTAATATACACCCTTGCCGAAAACGGAAATGACCTGATACAGAAGGCCGCATACGGCCCCAAGAACCCTATAGACCTCGACATCTTCAACCCAATAATCATCCCTTTAGGACAGGGTATAGTGGGCAGCGTGGCCCAAAGCGGGGCTTACGAACTGGTGAACGACACCTCGGCCGATGAGCGCTATATCATTGACGACCAGATGCGCTATGCCGAGATAGCCGTGCCTATCATCTCCTCGGGCAAAGTGATCGGGGTCATTGATTCAGAACACGCTCAAAAGGGCTTTTTCACCGAAAAGCACCTGCGTGTGCTGCAGACCATAGCCTCGCTTGTGGCCAACCGCATAGACCGCATCAAAGCTCAGGAGCAGCGCGAGCAGTTGCAGTTGCAGCTCATTTCGCAATTGCGGAAGAACGAGCAGCTGCAGACCCAAGTGACCCGCGAACTGGAGCAGAAGGTGAAAGAGCGCACCAGCGAGATAGAGGCGGCCAGCCTGCGCATCGAAACACAGGCCAAGGATATCCGCGACAGCATCAACTATGCGCGGTCCATTCAGAATGCGCTGCTTCCAACTGCCTTTGAGGTGCGCAATCACTTTGCCGACAGCTTCATTCTTTATCTGCCTCGGGATGTGGTGTCGGGCGATTTCTATTGGGTGGCATCCAAGGGCAGCAAGCGTTATCTGGCCGTGGCCGACTGCACGGGCCATGGTGTGCCCGGGGCCTTGGTCAGCGTGCTCGGAGTGGAGAAACTGGAACGTGCCCTGCTGCTTGCCGACAATCCTGCGGAGATACTCAAGATCGTCAATAACGAGATGAAACGCTCGCTCAGGCAATCGCAGGTCGGCACCCTTTCCATGTCGCGCGATGGCATGGATGTAGCGCTCATCTGCCACGATACCGCAACAAATGAATTGTATTTCGCGGGTGCGAAAAGGCCTATCTGGCACATTCGCAATGGCGAGCTCACGGTGCTATCCCCTACCCGACTCTCCATTGGCGGCCACAGCCCCATTGACCAGCCATTCGAGGAGCAACAACTGACATTGAACAGTGGTGATCAGATATACCTGTTCACAGACGGATATGCCGATCAATTCGGTGGTCCGCAAGGCCGCAAGTTGACCACAGGACGCCTACGCGAATCCGTGCTCTCCCATTCAACTGTGCCCATGCCCCGCCAACATCGCAATCTCTTGGCTTCGCTGCACTACTGGCAAGGCCGCGAAGAGCAGGTGGATGATGTGCTGATCATCGGCATCAAGTTCTGAGGCTCCTTTATCAACGTTAACCGCCAATTTTCCGCCTTAAATAAAAGGTAACGTTCCGCACGCAAGTACGAACTACCTTTGCGCGCCTTTTTAAATACCCTATGACATCTATAAGAAACATTGCCATCATTGCCCACGTTGACCACGGAAAGACCTCTTTGGTGGACAGAATTCTGAGTGCCGCCAAGGTATTTGCCGACCACGAAGTGATGGGCGAACTTGTGATGGACAGCAACGATCTTGAACGCGAGCGTGGAATCACCATCCTATCTAAGAACGTAGCTGTCAACTGGAACGGTGTGAAGATCAACATCATCGACACTCCCGGCCACAGCGACTTTGGTGGTGAGGTGGAACGCGTATTGAACATGGCCGATGGCGTACTGCTGCTGGTGGATGCCTTCGAAGGGCCTATGCCACAGACGCGTTTTGTGCTTGGCAAAGCTGTTGAATTGGGTCTTAAGCCTATCGTGGTGGTGAACAAGGTGGACAAGCCGAACTGTACGCCCGAAGAGGCCATGGAGGCGGTATTCGACCTGATGTTCAACCTTGGTGCAACAGAAGACCAGTTGAATTTCCCAACTGTTTATGGCTCCGCCAAGCAAGGTTGGATGAGTGGAGATTGGAAAGAGCGCACTGAGGATATCTCCTACCTCATGGAGCGCATCATCGAGTTCATCCCAGAGCCGAAGATCGCAGAGGGAACATTGCAATTGCAGATCACTTCTTTGGATCACTCGCCTTACACAGGCCGTATCGCCATCGGACGTTTGTTCCGTGGGCAATTGAAAGTGGGCCAGCCTATTGCGTTGATCAAACGTGACGGCACTATTCAGAAAAACCGCATCAAGGACCTGTACCTGTTTGAAGGTATGGGAAAGGTGAAGGTGGAAACCGTTCAGCCTGGCGACATCTGCGCCATTACTGGCTTGGACGGCTTTGATATTGGCGACACCGTTGCTGACATTGAGAACCCAGAGGCAATGACGCCCATCACTATCGATGAGCCGACCATGAGCATGGTGTTCACCATCAACGACAGCCCATTCTTCGGAAAAGAAGGCAAGTTTGTCACATCACGCCACTTGCGCGAGCGTTTGGAGAAGGAGCTGGAGAAGAACCTTGCCATGCGCATGGAACTGACCGACTCTGCGGATGCATTCACCGTTTTCGGACGTGGCGTATTGCACCTTTCTGTGTTGATCGAAACGATGCGCAGAGAGGGCTACGAACTTCAAATAGGCCAGCCACAGGTCATCATCAAAGAGATTGATGGTGTGAAATGTGAGCCGGTGGAGGACCTGACCATCGACCTTCCAGAAGAAGTACATGGAAAGGCAGTGGAAATGGTGACCAACCGCAAGGGTGAGATCGTGAACATGGGCCCGAAAGGCGACCGCATGTCGTTAGAGTTCCTTATCCCATCGCGTGGCATCATCGGCCTAAGAAACCAATTGTTGACTGCTACTGCGGGTGAGGCCATCATGAACCACCGCTTCAAGGAATATCAGCCTTATAAAGGTGCGATTCCTGGCCGTCAGAACGGTTCGCTCATCAGTATGGAACAAGGCAGTGCCATCCCATACACCCTGAGCAACTTGCAGGACCGTGGCCGCTTCTTTGTCGATCCAGGGGCGGAGATATACGA
>JBFYQB010000356.1:0-3477 GCA_041302955.1 Flavobacteriales bacterium | reverse complement strand
CACTTCGGCCGTGCCTTCCTTCTTTCTGCGCTTCACCTCTTTCTTCAGTTCGCGCAGCTCCTTGCGGCTCAGTTCTTTCTTCACCTCTGCCGGGTTGGCGGTGTAGCGCGCCACGAGGTCTTCTTCCTTTTTCACCTGCTGTTGCACAGGTGTTGGCATTTCGCGCACAGGTTCGGGCTCGCGGGTCTCGGGCTGGTTCTGCCCGCGCTCCTCATTCTGCTCTTTCATCATGCGCAGCACCTCTGCACGGTCGCGGGTCTCTTGCAGCATGAACACACCATTGCCCGTGGCCACATACAGTTTGTTGTCGAATACGGCCGTGGAGGTGATGAGCCCCCGCAGACCGGGATAGTTGTGAAATCTGCTGATGGGCTGCAGCAGGTCCAAGCGGCTGATGCCCGAACCGTGGGCCATCCAAAGCCCACCATTGTCATCGCGGCCCAATGCAGATATCTCGTTGTCGGGCAGCCCTGTGGAATAGTTGAGCGTGTAGCGTATCGTGTTGTTGCGCCTATCGGCCACCAGCGCACCACCGGCATAGGTAGAGAATGCGATGAGCGAATCGTTGAGCACCACGGCATCGGCAAGGCGGTTGTCCTTCAGTTGCTTGGCCAGGTCGCCCCCTATGCGGTTCATCTTTATACCATCGAACACATAGACATCGCCATTCTCAAACCCGAGATACGAGCCCTTGGAGGTGGCCATTTCAAACAGCAGTTGATATTCGGCCATCTGGGCATAGGCCCCGATCTTCGACAGTTTCTTGCTCCGATAACTGAAAAGCCCCTCCTGATAGAAGAACAGATGTGGCAGATCGAACAGCAGGAACGCACCACTGAACAACCGGTCTCCATAATCGAGCACATCGCCAGCCTGCGCTGTGGCGAGGTCATAGCCCACCATACGGCCATCACTGAAAAAATAGACCTGCTTCTCTCCGGCAAGTATCTGCACCACACCATCGGTAAGCTGTTCGCCAAGTATGGGCATCACCTTGTAGGTGCCCGAATCTGACAGCACCAGTTCGGCCGCCCCCTTTTTCATCCCGATGAAAACACGGCCGTCTTTCGAACCGGTCATGGTCATCGGGGACGATGGTGTGGGTATCATGTCCCATGCCGCACCGTCAAAGGCCAGAATGCCACGCGGGGTGCACAGCAGCATCGAACGGTCGGCACTTTGTACCATTCGGTTCACCCGTATCTCGCCCAGACTGCGGTCAAAAGGGATGTCGGTCACAAACGGTTGGCCTTTCTGGGCCAAGGCGCCAAAAGCCAGCAGCAGGAGAGGCGCGAGGAGGAGGTTCAGTGGTCGCATTGCAGCAAAAGTATGTTATAGAACTTTTGGCCGATCCCGCGTATGTTTGAATCGCACATGGCAATAGACGTAGCGCTCGAATTTCTTGGCACAGGAACCTCGCAGGGGGTGCCTGTTATCGGTTGCCGATGTGCTGTTTGTGCATCATCCGATGCACGGGATAAGCGTCTGCGCACCTCTGCCTTGGTCACTATGAACGGGGTGCGGATGGTCATCGACACCGGTCCTGATTTCCGCCAGCAGATGTTACGCTCCGCCACCGACCGTGTGGATGCAGTGCTCTACACCCACGAGCATACCGACCACATCATTGGCCTTGACGACATTCGGGCCATCAATTTTCAGCAGGGCATCGATATGCCGCTCTATGCTACCGAGCAGGTGGAGTCGCATATCCGCAGGGTATTCCATTATGCGTTCGAGGCGCAGCAATATCCTGGTGTGCCACAGGTGCATTTTCAGCGCATTTCCAACATTCCGTTCCACGTGCATGGCCAGACCGTGATGCCCATCCGTGCCTTGCATGGCAGCCTCGAGGTGCTCGGTTTCCGTTTTGGCGACCTGGCCTATCTCACCGATGTCAAAACCATTGCTCCTGCCGAGATGGATAAGCTGCGGGGTGCACGCATCATTGTGCTCAATGCCCTGCGCATCAAAGAGCACCATTCGCATCTCAATCTTCAGCAGGCGCTTTCACTATTGGAAGACCTGGCGCCCGAGGCCGCTTATCTCACCCATATAAGCCATCTGTTGGGCACGCATGCCGAGGTGTGTGCCGTGCTGCCACCCAATGTACATCTGGCCTATGACGGCCTTAAGATCCAATGATGAGAAGCTTGCTTTTTCTATTCGTATGCATGGCTCTCAGTGCCTGCAAGACCACGGCACCTGCAAGCGCTGACGGCAGTGCGCCCAACGCCACAGAAGTGGCCGAAGGACTGGTAGAGGCGCTGCTCGTTGGCACGGATAATAGCGTGGCCACGGCCTCAAAGCCGGATGGATTCTGGCAGAATGCCGCCATCCGCATCTTGTTTCCACCCGAGGCTGAAAAGGTGAAACAGGCTGCACTTGCGGTCGGCATGCGCCCTGTGGTGGAGCGGTTTGAATTGAGCCTCAACCGCGCTGCCGAAGACGCGGCCAAAGAGGCCAAGCCCATATTCGTCAAGGCCATCAAGAGCATCCGTTTCCGCGATGTTTGGGAGATATTGACCGGAGGACCTCATGCCGCCACCACCTATCTGCGGCAGAAGACCGAGCCTCAGCTTATACAGGCTTTCCGCCCCGTGGTGCAGGCATCGATAGGAAGGGCCGAGGTGACCAAGCATTGGAAACCTTTGGTGGGGCGCTACAACTCCTTGCCACTGGTCAAGCCTGTCGATCCAGACCTCACCACCTATGTGACGCAACGTACCATCGATGGCCTATTCGAGCTGATAGCGGAGGAGGAGCGCTTGATACGCGAAAATCCCATAGCCCGCATTTCAGAGTTGCTGAGAAAGGTGTTCGGGAGGAAATAGACCCACCCATCAGGAAATGAAAAGGCCGCTGTGGTTGTCCCCGACAGCGGCCTTTTGGCATTGGTCTGTGTGCTTGTTACAGCAGTTCCAGAGGCTCCTGCTTAGTTTCCTCAGGCAGTTCACCGGTCAGCGCTTCCAGGAAGGTGACAATACTGCTCACCTCATCGTCCTTCAGATCCTTGTTAAGGTTCACCTTGGCCATGATCTTCACAGCCTCATTCAGGTCGGCAACACTACCATCGTGGAAATAAGGAGCGGTCTTGGCCACATTGCGCAGCGATGGGGTCTTGAACATGTATTTGTCTGCTTCGTTCTTGGTCACAGCCGCACGGCCTTCATCGATCTTGGTGCTTTTGGTGTAGGTCCAATAGTCGTGGAACACCCCGAATTTCTGGAATGTGTTGCCACCCAGCAGCTCACCGCTGTGGCATGACGTGCACCCCGCGTTGATGAATGCCTGAAGGCCTTTCTTCTCTGCCAGCGTGAGTGCCTCCGCCTGACCGCTCAAGTAGTCATCCCACTTGCTCGGTGTGAGCAATGTGCGCTCAAACGCTCCGATGGCCTTCGACAGATTCTTGTAGGTGATGGGCGCTTGCTCTTCTGGGAATGCCTCGGCAAACAATTTCTTGTAGATGGCAATGTC
>JBFYQB010000355.1:0-4562 GCA_041302955.1 Flavobacteriales bacterium | reverse complement strand
GTTCCTTTTCTATCGTGGTTTTGGCGATGCGAATCTTTGAAGTGTCCTCATCTGCCTCTGCGAAATTAACATTCGGTGCCACAAATCCATGTTGCATCATCAAAAGGGAATAGACCACCTCGCTTGCGCCTGCCATCCAGCATTCGTGGCCGGTTATGCTCTTGGTGCTGCTAACTAGTGGGCCGTTGTCGCCAAACACCTGATGGATGGCCAATGCCTCACAACGGTCGCCAACGGGTGTTGAGGTAGCATGAGCATTGATGTAGTCCACTTCTTCCGGCTTGATGTTACCCATTTGCATGGCCATATTGAGGGCGCGCACCTGACCTTCCACATTCGGGTTGCTGATGTGCTCGCCATTCGAACTGAAGCCATAGCCCACAAGTTCGGCAAGGATGGTGGCACCACGCAGTTGGGCGCTTTCCAGACTTTCGAGTATCACAGTGGCCGCACCACCGCTGGGCACAAGGCCATCGCGGCTGCTATCAAACGGACGACTGGCCTTGGTGGGTTCGTCCTCGCGGGTACTGAAGGTGCCGATGCCATCAAAACTGCCGAAGGCATAAGGATTCACCTCTTGCGCCCCACCACAGATGATGCGCTGCTGCAACCCCATCTTGATAAGCAGATAGCCCATGCCGATGCTGTGCGAACCACTGGCACAGGCCGCGCTGATGGTGAAGTTGACGCCACGCAACCGCAGAATAGTGCTGAGGTTCATGGTCACCGTGCAGTTCATGCTCTGGAAAATGTTGCCCGAACCGATAAGCGTGGTGTCCTTCTTTTCGCGCAGCAGATCAACGCCCTCGATCACCGCACCTGCTGTGCTGTCGTTGCCGAAAAGGATACCCACCTCATTGGCATCAATAAAATCCTGTGTGATGCCTGCATGGGCCAAAGCCTGTTTGGTGCTGGCAAAGGCATATAGGGCTTCTTCGGGCATGTTCTTGCGCTCCTTGCGACCAAGGTCGGCCTTCAGGTCGGGCATGGGGACATTGCCGATAAGTGCAGAACGGAAGCCCATTTCCTTGCGGATGGGGTCGAACACGATACCCGAACGGCCGTGGAACAGCGCATCTTTCACTTCCTCGAGCGTGGTGCCGAGGCAGGAATGGATGCCCATACCGGTGATTACGACCCTGTTGTTCATCAGCAATGCAGCCCTCCGTTGATGTTGATGACGTTGCCTGTGATGTAGGCCGCATCGTCCGAGACAAGGAACGACACAGCTGCGGCCACTTCTTCGGCCTTCCCGAAACGGCCCATAGGGATCATGCGGGCCATTTCGGCCTGATCGAAATCTTTGGTCATGTCGGTGGCGATGAAACCAGGTGCCACGGCATTCACCGTCACATTCCTCTTTGCAATTTCTTTGGCCAACGCCTTGGTAGCACCGATCACAGCAGCCTTTGCAGCAGAATAGTTCACCTGTCCGGCATTGCCCATCACACCAGAAACGCTCACCACACTCACAATGCGGCCATAGCGCTTGCGCACCATGGGCTGCACCAGTTTGCGGGTGATGTTGTAAAAACCTTGGAGCGATACATTGAGCACCGCATTCCAATCGTCATCGCTCATGGCCATGAAAAGGCCGTCTTTGGTGATGCCCGCGTTGTTCACAATCACTTCAATGATGGTGTTTGGATTGCGTTCCGTCCAAGCGTCCAAGGCAGCATACACAGCATCTTTGTTGGAAACATCAAAACCGATGGCCTCTGCACTTCCGCCATTTTGTTGGATGAGTTGGACGACCTCGTTGGCGGCATCTTGGCCCGAAGTGTAGTTCACCAGCACATGCAGACCGTGATCCTTGGCGAGACGCAGACAGATGGCACGACCGATGCCGCGCGATCCTCCTGTGACCAATGCTATGCGCGCACCTTCCTTCATTTAAAGGTCCAGGGTCGGTTCGTTCTCTTTCAGATGTGCTGCCAAAGCAGTGATATTGGCCGATTGCGACACATCCTCACGAATCGTGGGCACGAATTGGCGCACCGTGTCGTAAAGGTTTTTGCCCGCATCCGACAGCTTATCGTAGCACTGCAAATAATCTACGCCTTGCGCAATGGCCAACACTTGGATGGCCATGACCTGATACGTATTGTCGATCACCTTCTTAGTGAGAAGGGCTGCATTGGTGCCCATGCTCACTACATCCTGGTTGTCATTGTTGTTTGGGATGGAATGCAGATACATGGGGTAGGCCAACGTCTGATTCTCGGCTGTGGTGCTGACCGCTGTGAACTGCATACCCTGAATGCCGAAGTTGAAACCCAGCTTGCCGAGGTTCATGAATGGCGGGAAGATCTCGTTGATCTTGGCATTCATCAAGTAATTCAACTGCCGCTCGAGCAACATGCACAGCTTGGCAATGGCAATTTTCACCTTGTCCATCTCCAAGGCCACATAATCACCATGGAAATTGCCACCGTGATACACATTGCGACCCTCGAGGTCAACTACAGGGTTGTCGTTGGTGCTGTTCACCTCATCGATCAGAATTTGCTCTGCATAGTCAACGGTGTCAAGCACTGGGCCGATGATCTGTGGGATGCAACGGAACGAATAGTATTCCTGCACTTTCTCTGCAATAGGCTCTTCGCCAATGTGTTCAATATCCTTGAAAAGGCGCTCTTCGCGTTTGCGCACCAATTTACTTGTGGCCAAAGTGCTGCGCATGGCTGCTGCCACTTTGCGCTGTCCTTCATGACGCTTGGCACGGTTCAGAAATTCAGAATAGCTGTCGTCAAATGACTCCACCAACTCGTTGATGACCGCACCAATAACGACCGCCCATTTCACTTGACGCTTAGCGTAGATGACGTTGAGAAGTCCGATGCCACTCATGCACGATGTGCCGTTCATGAGGCCCAGCCCATCACGCAATTGCAATTTCACTGGGGCAATGTTCAGCTCTGCGAAAATCTCACTCACAGGGCGCAACTGACCCTTGTAGCAGGCATTGCCCTCACCGATAATGGCCAAGGCCAAATGGGCCAATTGCACCAGGTCGCCACTGGCACCAACGCTTCCGTGTTCGGGGATGTAGGGATAGATGCCCAGACTGATGAAGCGTTCCAACTGCTCCAAAACGCCCAAGCTCACCCCCGATCCGCCCAACGAAAGCGTGTTTAGCCTGTTCAGCATCACGGCACGCACATAGAGGTCGGGCAATCCTTCGCCCACACCAGAGGCATGGCTGCGCACAAGGTTGTATTGCAACTGCTCCAGCTCAACGCCTGTTATGCGGTATTGCGCCATAGGGCCAAAGCCGGTATTGATGCCGTAAATGATCTTGTCTTTCGAAAATTCGCGGAGGAATTGAAAACTCTGTTCCACGATAGTGCGCTGTGCATTGGTCAGTTTCACTGCACTGCCACCAACAACATGGCTATTGAAATCCTCCAGCGTCAAACGCGCTGTGGCACTACTTTCTAAATCAATGACCCTATCGCTCACGGGCGGCAAAATTAGATGATTATCGGGTTTATTTCCTTTGCGTTAAGGACGCGCTTAAAAGCTGCGCATCTAATTGATAATGAGGATTTAGGCGCCATTTGAATAGCCTGCGAACCGTTTTGCGAAATTACATCCAAGTATCCTTCAAGGTCAGGGCGCAATGAATGACAATGGTCAACTGTACTATAGATTTATCGACCCTGATGCAAAAACAATCACCCTTCGCAGTGGTGCGAAAGTGCGGAATTGAAGGTCGCTGGTATTACGCTGTATAGCGTATTTGTTAAACCTTGACTGCGCAGCTTTGTTTTGCGCGGTTGTGAGGTCAGGCCAAGGATTTTTCAATCACTTGAATGATCTGTTCCCGAGATACAGGCTTGGTCAGAAAGTCAGTGACCAATGGCTCTTGAGCTGCCCGGGTCTTATCCTTCACGTGGATGGAAGAGGTCAATATCGCCACCTTCGATGAAACTTTGAATTCGTTCATCAGATCGATAAGCTGCCAACCTTCCAGATATTTCATGCTCAGGTCGAGGAATATGAGTTTTGGGCCTGATTTTCCTGTCTTCGCCATTTCCACAAGCTTTAAGACAGCTCTGTCGCCATCATCAAAGTAGGTGATGGCATCTGCATAAGCGGTGTCTTGCATCAAGTGCTTCATGACAAAACGGAAGGTCTCATCATCATCGATGAACCAGATGTCTTTTGTGGATTCCATGGCTTCAGCAGATTAGTGTTAAACGATATGAGGTGTTATCTTTCCAAAACGTACGGTGAAGGTTGTGCCTTCGCCTGGTGTGCTTTCCACATTGATCTCGCCATCCATTGATTCCAGTTGGTGTCGGATCAGAAAAAGGCCTATCCCTTTGCCTTCGGGATGGCCATGTAGGCCGCGAAGATGACCAGATCGGAAATGATGTAAAGCCAGCCATGAAACGGTGTCCACTTTCCGCAGACCCACCGAGGCATGAACTGGTCTGATTCAAGAAGTTTCCTGAAGAACTCCAACAGCTGTTCCATGCCCTGAAATTAACGCTATGGCGACAATAACGGCTTGTTCCAGATCAAGGTTTCGGGGCAAAGGGGCAGTATTGGATTAA
>JBFYQB010000354.1:0-4041 GCA_041302955.1 Flavobacteriales bacterium | reverse complement strand
TTTTTGGAGCATTACCTCCATTAGTTACAGGCAACGCGGTGCATGCCCTTTGCGTTCTATGTGCAGATCGACCCTGATGCCATGAGAACACTTAAGATTGCCGCCTTATTTCAGCTTGTTGCCTTTTCGGCCATTGCCCAGATACCGAACAGTGGCATGGAGTTGTGGTCCAATGCTCCGCAACTTACGGACTGGAACACCAACAGCTATCCTATGACCGAACCGCCCTACGAGCCATATATCGTTCGGCAGGATGTTGATGCACATAGTGGTTCCTATGCGGCCTTTTTCTATGGCAATGGTTTTCTCAAGCCGTGGGCCACTACCACATTCGCCTTGGGCGATGTGCATCCTACAGGATTGGCATTCTGGTACAAGTTGATGTTTGCACCCTGCGTGAACGATGAGGGCTTTCCCGAGCAGGACACTGTCACTATATCCGTGGAATTATTGCTGGAAGGTACCGTTGTTGACCAAGGGCAATGGGAGAGCACCACTACGCAGATGCAGTATGCCTTGCAGCAGATTCCCATCTCGCAGAATGCGGCCGAGTTCGATTCGTGCCGCATCACTATTACTGGGGGCAAGGTGTTCGGTGGTTGCGGTATCATAGCTGCGGCAACGGAGTTCAGGGTGGACCATCTTGCGCTCACTTTTCCAACCGCCAATTGTGTAGACCCTTCCCTTATCGACCCCGAAATGGGTTGCATACTCGTCTATGACCCAGTTTGCGGTTGCAACGGTATCACGTACAGTAATAGCTGCGATGCCACCTACTATGGCGGGGTAACCAGTTGGACGGAAGGAGAGTGCGACTTTGCCACTTCTGTCACTGGTGCACCAAGCGCTTCGTTTTCCATCTATCCCAATCCTGTAGCGGATAGACTCCGGGTGAACATAGCGCACATGACGCCCATTTCCATGGCTGTGCATAGCATCAGTGGTCAATTGCTGATCGAACAGTCATTTGCCAACGAGTTGAATATTGCTCACCTGCCTTCGGGCATCTATCTGCTCGAGGTGCGCCATGCTGATGGCGTGGTGCGCAAGCGTCTGGTAAAAGAATAGGTCCTAACCTTTGCGCATGGCATCCACGGCCTTGCGAACGCTGCCATGCTGCACCAGCAGTGCGTTGGCTTCGGCCATGCCGATGCCCAGTTCTTCGGCTATCATGCGTGTGCCGCGGTCCACGAGCTTCTCATTGCTCAGTTGCATATCGACCATGCGATTGCCTCGCACCCGTCCAAGACGGATCATGGTGGAGGTAGTGATCATGTTAAGCACCAGTTTTTGAGCCGTCCCGGCCTTCATGCGTGTGCTTCCTGTCACAAATTCGGGACCTACAACTACTTCTACCGCATGGTCTGAAGCCACTGCCATGGGAGAACCCGGATTGCATGCAATGCTACCGGTTGTAATTCCATTGGCCCTGCATGTCTTAAGTGCCTCCACCACATAGGGCGCAGTGCCTGATGCGCTGAGTCCAACTACGATATCCTTTGCGCAAATTCCATGGGCCTGAAGATCGTTCCAGCCCTGCGTAGGGCTATCCTCAGCAAATTCAACGGCTTTGCGTATGGCGCTGTCGCCACCGGCAATGATGCCAACTACAAGTCCATGGGGCACCCCGAAGGTCGGAGGACATTCAGAGGCATCCACAATGCCTAATCGGCCACTGGTGCCTGCACCCATGTAGAACAGTCGTCCACCGTTGGCAAGACGCTGCACCACGGCCTCCACCAATTGTTCTATTTGAGGTATGGCACGCTCTACGGCAAAGGACACGGTCTTATCCTCGCGATTGATATTGGCAAGCAGGTCTGCCACCGACATTTTCTCGAGGTCCGTGTAGTGCGATGCTGATTCGGTGATGCGCTTTTCCATGGCGTGCTGTTTGCCGTGCAAATAACGCAACAAGCCACAGGTGATGATGCAGGAGATGTGATTTCCATCACTTTGTGCCCATACGGTGGAAGGTACCTTTGTTGCAACATAGGAATCTGCGGTCAGAACATCTGCCCGAGGCCGCTGTTATCATTCAAACTAAACATAGAACGCATGAGAACCATCAAACAATTACTGCTCGTTGCAGCAGTCATCATACTACCGTTTGCAGTGCATGCCCAAGCAGGCATGGAGGATGTCATCTATCTCAACAACGGTAGCATCTACCGAGGTATCATCATCGAGCAGGTGCCTAATGTGAGCATGAAGATCCAGACCATGGGAGGCAACGTATTTGCTGTGCAGATGAGCGAGGTCACCAAGATCACCAAGGAGAAGAAGGAAGGCTATTCGTCCGCAGATGAATCGCAGTGTGGCCATAGTGGCTGGGGGCATTGGAAAAAGGACACCACCGCCTTTGCTCCACGCAAGAAAGGCTATTTCAATCAGGTACAGGTGCTGCTGGAGAACAAGCAGGGCGGTGTGCGCGTCATCAATGGCTATAAGTTCGGCCGATTGGGCTACTTGGGTATCGGTATAGGTTTCGACCGCGTGTGGTCGTCACCGTTCAACGAATGGGTGAATGGGCTGGAGGACGAGGCTTTGGAAGGCATTTACCTGCCGTTGTACCTTTTTTACAGCGGAGATATCCTGAACAAGCGCATCACTCCTTATTACACGGTTGAAGCGGGTTATGCCATGGCGTTTGACGGTATGGACGACCAATTTGAAAGCGATGGCATGGGCCGCAGACCTATCGGTGGAGCCATGGGAGGCATCGGTCTGGGTGTGAAGATCAATTCCAAGCGTCACAAAGGGCATTTCAGCATCCTGTTCAACCTCAATTTCAAGCAGGTGAACTACGACAAGGATGTCATCATTACCGATGCGCTGGGTATTCCAGTAGGGATCACCACACAATCGAGCACAGCCAATCTGCTGTTTCCCGGTGTGCGTTTCGGCATAGGCTTCTAAGGGAAAGATGGTGGGAAGGAAGTAGGTAAGCCTTTCTTCCACATGAAGTAACGGTTCCTCGCAGTGACGGCCACGTCAGTTACTGCGAGGAACTTTTTTTGTGGCCATACGCAGAGGGTAACAAGCTCAGTATTTCACAAAGGCATCGGCCTGTTCCAGTTCAAAGGCAAGTTCGAGCAGGGTGCTGTCGTTGCCGATCTTGGCAGCAAACTGAGGTCCTACGGGCAATCCGTTGGCACATTGGCCCATGGGCAATGAAATGGCCGGAGCACCTGTCACGTTCTGCAATATCGTGTAGTTCACATAGTTGTTGAGGCGCATGACCAGCGAAATGAAGCTCTGATCGCCTGCGTAGTAACCCAGCTTGGGCACGGCCATCAGCAAGGCAGGGCTAAGCAGCACATCGTGAGTGTCGAACAGGGCATTGTATTCCTTGCTCACATCATGCCGCAGCCTACGGAAACTGGACGGGGCATGGAACATCGATTTGGTGAAGAATGTAGCCAGTCCGCTGGTGAAGGGCTCCACTTTGCGGTTGTTGAACTTCGGGTCTACCGCCACACGGCCGAACGACACCAGCATGCGGGCAAGGAAGGAGTAATAGACCAGGAAGTCGAATAGGATGCGGTCGTTGTAAGGATTCTGGATGTAGGTGACGGTATGGCCGAGCGCCTCGCATGCCTTACCTGCATTGAGCACGGCCTGCGCCACTTCGCTCTGTGGTTCGATGCCGGCAGGGTTCTGTGTGAACATGGCGATGTGCAGCCCGCGCTTGCCTGGCCCTGTGACATGGCCGATGGGTGGCAGTTTCGGATGGGGGCGATGCTGCTCGATGCCATGGAAATAGTTGGCGGTGTCGCGCACGGTGCGCGAAACAATGCCGTTGGTAACGATGTCCACAGGCAGCATGAGCGAAGGCGAGCCCACGTGTCTGCCACGCGAGGGTTTGAGCCCTACCAGTCCGCAGCACGATGCGGGAATACGGATGCTGCCACCACCGTCCATGGCGTGGGCAATGGGCACTACGCCAGCGGCCACCAATGCGGCTGCTCCGCCCGAGGAACCGCCCGTGCTGTAGTGGGGGTTCACAGGGTTGCGGGTTATGCCATGGAGTATGGTCTC
>JBFYQB010000353.1:0-2867 GCA_041302955.1 Flavobacteriales bacterium | reverse complement strand
CTTCCATGCCACCCCCTTTGCGCCCGATGGCACCTTTCCTATCGTCATTCAGGTCTTGTGCGGTGCCAGCACCATCAATATCGTGTACTCACTCACCATTGTGCCCTGCTATGTGGTGGATGTGACCAACAGCACCGACAACTACGACCTTGGCGTAGAGCTCTACATAACCCATCCTACCGCCCCTACCAACCAGCCTGTCTGTGTGGTCAACAACATAATGCCCGGTGTCACCATCAGCAGCCCTGATGTGGCCATACCTGCCTACACCACAGGCACACTTCCGGCCGGCTCGCTCGTGGCCATTGTCAACCAAGGCAATATAATTGGCAAGGGTGGCGATGGTGGCGATGCCTATGACCCCGCCTTGGGCTGGACAGGTGCCGGCATCAACGGTGGCACGGCCATAGACCTTACGCTCGGTGCCGACATCATCAACAACTTCAACATCTTCGGTGGTGGGGGCGGTGGCAATGCCATGGCCTTTGCCATCAGCACTGGCAATCTTATTCCGCCTCCTGCGCCTGCCTTCGGCTTCTTTGTGGGCAGTGGTGGTGGTGGCGGTGCCGGTGGTGGCGAGGGTGGCGATCAGCCTCCGGGGCTCATCGGCCTATCGTGGTACACGGGCGGGGGCGATGCCACTGCCGGGCAGTTCGGTGTGGAAGGCAATGGGGGCATTCTCAATTTCCCGATACCCTTCACTGTAGGTCCTGCACAGGTGATACTGAATCCCAACACCATCGGTGGCAATGGTGGTCCTTACGGCTATCCCGGCACCTCGGGCGTATTCCAGCTCAGCATCACGGTCAATGTCATTGTCAACATTCCATTCATTGGCAACATTGTCATCCCGGTCGTCAACAACCTCACCATACCTATCCCGGTGCCACCTCCGGCAGTTGGACAGGGCGGATATGCCGTGAAACGCAACGGTTTCACCACCACGATACCCGACAACCTTTACAACACCTCATTCCTGCGCGGGCAGGTGGGCCCATAGGACAAGAGGACGAGGATAGGACGGGATGAAGTTTCTAAACATGAAAACGATGAGAATGAACAAGACAATGCGTGCACTGATGCTGATGGCCCTTGTCGGCCTGGGCGCAATGCCAGCGATGGCCCAGAGCACCTTCGAAGGCGTCATCACCATGACCACCACCAATACCGCCATCAAGGAAACTGCCGAGGTCACATGGTACCTGAAGGGAGAAAGCAGCCGTATGGACATACGCTCCATGGCCGATGGCATGGCATCAGACTATGCCCTCATTGCAGACGCCAAGGGCACCGATATGGTCAGCAAAGGCCATGTTACCCCAATAGCCCAGAAGGAACTGCGCACCACAAATGCCACCATGACCCTGCTTGACGAGTCCAAAGGCCACAAGGTGAACGGCTACGACTGCATTAAAAGGACCTATACCGATGGCACGGACGACATCACCTACTGGCTCACATCCGCATTGCCCATAGGCTTCAAAGACCTACCGATGCTGCTGCGCAGAAACATGCCCCGTTTGGAGGACAACCTCTTTCCGGTCAAGATGGAGAAGCGCGATGCATCGGGCACCGTCCTGCTCACGCAAGACCTGCGGACCTTGACCCCGACTGCCGTGCCTGCCACCCGGTTCGAACGCAACTGAACATCCGCAACACCATCATCGAGCACGGCCCGAACAGGGCCGTTCTTTTTGGTGCACAGGCCATCTCGCTCACCTATCATCGCCCATAGCATCTCATGAAAACCCTGCTCAACATACTGAAATGGCTCGCCATTGTGCTGCTTGTTGCCGTGGCCGGACTCAAACTGAGTGGCAATGGCTTCCTGCTCAAAGGCCTTTGGGCCACCTACCTGCACGGCCATGTCACTGCCAGCATCAGCGATGCCCGTTTCTTCGACACCCGCACCGTTGCCGCAGGCACACCGCAGCCTTGGCCTTTGGCGCCCGACCACAACAAGGCCACCCTTAGCCCCGCCCTGCGCAAAAGCCTCGAGGACACCCGCAGCGTGGCCTTCCTCATCGTCAAGGACGGCCAGTTGCAGTATGAGGAATACTGGGACGGATATACCGACACTTCGCGCACCAATTCCTTCAGCATGGCCAAGAGCATCACCACCATGCTGGTGCAATGCGCCATTCAGGACGGCCTTGTCCAAGGGTGGGACCAGCCCGCCATGGATTTTCTGCCCGAGCTCAAAGGCGAGTTCGCCCCCGAACTCACCCTGCGCCATCTCTGCACCATGACAGCCGGGCTCGATTTCAACGAGCATTACAGCAACCCGTTTGATATCACCGCCAAGCTCTACTACGGCCCCGATGTGGAACACCTGCTCATGGAAAATGTGCCCGTGGTGCGCAGGCCTGGTGCATTCGAATACCAGAGCGGGGCCACCCAGCTCTTGGGCCTTGCCCTCATGAAAGCCGTTGGACGCCCCTTGGCCGACTATGCTGCCGACAGATTGTGGAAACCCCTCGGGGCCGAGTACGATGCCCAGTGGCATCTTGACAATGACAACGGCAAGGAACTGGCCTTCTGCTGTTTCAACTCCAATGCCCGCGATTTTGCCCGCTTTGGCCAATTGCTGCTTCACAATGGCAATTGGAAGGGCACGCAGCTGCTCGATAGCAGCTTTGTGGCTGCGGCCACCGTGGGCCATGCCGTGCCCTACTACGGTCATAGTTTCTGGATAGACGATGCCCATGGCACCCATGTCTTCTATCAGCGCGGCATTCTGGGGCAATACATCATCGTCATCCCCGAGCGCAACATGGTGGTGGTGCGTCTGGGCCATAGCAAGCAGCCCAATGTGGACAACCACCCCGAAGATTTTGGCATCATCATCAGCGAGGTGCTGGCCGCCA
>JBFYQB010000352.1:0-12415 GCA_041302955.1 Flavobacteriales bacterium | reverse complement strand
CCCATACTTCCTTGCAGTCTTTCTTCATGGTAAAATACGCAATTGACTTGTGGCTAATGTCTTAAGATCTTGTGCTTGAAGCGACTCTGCGAACTGGAGTGGTAACCGCTTCGAGCAGGGCAAAACTTCAACTAAAAAAGAGGAAAAAAAAACTTTCTGCCTATTGACTTTCAAGAACTTTTAGCGCAATATACGCGGGGTGAAAAACCCTTGTCAGACGGTCAATATATAGGTCAATACGCCCCAAACGCACCCCTGCCCAACCTGTCTGGCATACCATAACAGGCTTTGATTCAACATCGTAAATTATGTCAGGTGAATCCAAGAATGTATGTGTATGTCCACCAAGTATAAAATCAATGTTCCGACACCTTGATGCAATGACCTTGTCTGACACTTTATCGGTGCTGTATTCATAACCTAGGTGAGACAGGCAGATGACCAGATCACATTCCATATCATGCTTCAGATGGTCGGCTATCTCGTTGGCCTTTTGGATAGGGTCCTGATACTGGATATTAGGGTAGAGGCGAGGGTGAACAAGCCCATTGAGTTCAATCCCCAGTCCGAACACACCAATGCGGATGCCATCGATGTCAAATAACTTGAAGGGCCTTATGTGAGGGGCTAGTTCAGAATCGCTGACATCGTAGTTTGCATTTATGAAGGGAAAATTGGCATGAGGCAACTGGCGGACAAGGCCGTCTATGCCATTGTCGAAATCGTGGTTGCCCAGTGTTGCAGCATCGTAGCCCATCTCGCTCATGAGCTTGAACTCCAGTTCGCCACCGTAGTAATTGAAATAGGGAGTGCCTTGGAAGATATCCCCACTATCGAACAGCAGTACATTCTCCTCCTTTTTCCTTATCTGCTTTATCATGGCCGCCCTTCTGGCAAAACCGCCCATGTTGGGAAATTTGGCGTCTGTGGAGGGAAACGGGTCTATACGGCTATGCACATCATTGGTGTGCAGGATGGTCAGTTTGATGCCGCCATTGTTCTTGAGCCATAGGGCGCTGCCTGTGCCTATAGCGGCCAAGGTGGTGCCTGCAATAGCCGAATTGCGAATGAAACTTCTTCTATTCATTTGGTAACGATGATCCGATGGTCAATGGGAGCGGTAAGTGGCCTGTTTTGAGATCCAAGAGCCTGGAAGTTACGGATTATGGCATCGCGCACCTTGAGCTTAAGGTCAACCCGACCATCGTTGAGCTTGAAGAAATCCATCTTATCGCCCCCATCAGCCAAATAGTCTGATGTGGCCACCCAATAGCCTCGAGTTTCCAAAGGCAGTTTATTGATCTGGACCATCGTGGCGGTGCTGTCTTCTACCAGCATGGTCATTCCAGAGATGGGTTGGCCACCGACACTGACGAGATAGGTGAGCATGGCCTTCATTCCTTCTGGAGTAAGGTGGACCAAGCACAGCTCGTTCTCGAACGGCATCAGTTCGAAAACGCGGTCGAGGGCTATATCGCCCTTGGGCATGTCGATGCGCAGCCCACCTATATTGAGCATGCAGAATTCTGGTTGTGCCTCACCGCTTGGTGTCTCACGCTTGGCCTCTTCGAGAATGACATCTGCTATCAGGCTGCCCAATGGGCTGTCGGGCCTGCCACGTGGTATTGGAGCAGAAGAATAAACAAGTATCTGGCCCATGATGGCGTCAAGACTGTCGCGATAGGGCTGAATGCGGCTATTGGTGGCCGAATCTGTGCTTATCGTATGATCCATCTCCACCAGATCATAATGCACTGTGCTGTCTGCGCACGAAAAGAGAAGGAAGAGTCCGAAAATCAAATATCGCATCATGGTCGCAAGGTAATAGATAGGTCCATGTGCTGTTGAACAGACATGGGGCGAAATCTACCTTTGCTTCATGTTTGAACATCGGACCACCATCAGAGTGCGCTATGCGGAAGTAGACCGCATGGGCTATGTCTATTACGGCAATTATGCACAGTATTATGAAATAGGAAGGGTAGAGGCCATGCGTGCTTTCGGATTGAGCTATGCCGAGATGGAAGAGCAGGGTGTGATGATGCCAGTAGTGAAAATGGAGTGCCATTACCGCAGGCCCGCCCGCTACGATCAGCTGATAACCGTAGTGACCCGAATTGCCTCCATGCCTCGGGCAAGGGTCGATTTTCTTTACGAGATACTGGACGAACAGGGCGAGATGCTGAACTACGGCACGACCCAGCTGGTGTTTGTGAACAGCCAGACCATGCGCCCAATGCGCAGCCCCACATATTTCACCGAAGCCCTTCGGCCGTTCTTTTCCCCTTAGGTAAGACCAGAAAACGGCTACTGCCAATGGATCGGCAGTAGCTGCCAATTGATCAGCAGTCACTGCCAATTGATTAGCAGTCGTTGCCAATTGATCAGCAGTCACTGCCAATTGATCGGCAGTCGTTGCCGATTGATCAGCAGTCGTTGCCGATTGATCAGCAGTCGTTGACAATTGATCGGCAGTAGCTGCCAATTGATCAGCAGTCATTGCCGATTGATCGGCAGTCATTGCCAATTGATCGGGAATCACTCCTAAATGATGGGCAAGGTTACTCAATTCGATGTGCAGCGCAGCATCTTTGTGCATCCGATCGTAACACCATGTTCAGGCCTTCTTCGTTCCGTGCATTGAGCATCGTAGGGCTGATGCTGCTGTTGCATCTTCCCTTTATGCTTGCCGATCCGGACACGGAGGTGAGTTTGCTGAGTCGTGGCCCTTGGACAGATGAGGGCTTGAATACCGTTCAGGTGCGCAACTTCGTGAATCATGGCGATCTGTCGGTTTCTGAATGCGACAACCTGATCAAGACACCCATTTTCGGGGCCATCCTTGTGCCGTTCTATACATTGCTGGGCACCGAGCTTTGGGTAGGGCGTGCGGTGGTGTCAGGATTTGTGCTTGCGGTGCTTTTTCTGTTGCTGTCCTATCGCGCTACTCGAAGTTTTGCGATCGCCTTTGCAGGTCTGGGGCTCATGCAGTTTCATCTATTTCATTATGCGCACTACAGCATGGCCGAAATGATGGGTGTGTCGTTTATCCTTCTCGGTATCTTACTGTTCCGTTCTGCCTATGATAATGAGCAGCGCATTTGGTTCATTGGAAGCGCACTGGCCATGGGGCTGGCATTTCTGAGCAAGGTGACCTTTGCCTATGTGCTGTTCATCCCACTGCTGGCAAGGTTCTTCATGTTTCTTAACGAACGTGTCTGGAAGCGCGACAGCATAGGTAGTCTGGTGGTCGACTCAGGTATAATTGCCTCCATAGTGGCCTCGCTCGCATCAGGGTTTTATTATCTATGGTATCGTCCTAATAAGGCGGTCTTCGATCTGGTCAAGGCCGATCAAGGCAATGACCGTTTCGACCTGGTCACCGCTTGGCAACGTGCTGAGTTCAACTGGACCAATTTTGTGGCTATCGAAGGCATGGCGCCCTTCTTCCTACTGCTTCTTATTGCCATCGTATTTGTGGTGAGAACCTCTTCTCGGTCCACAGGAGACAGTGCCATGCTATTCGGGCTCGTTGCATGGCTTGTGTTGGAGTCGCACAGAATGTTGCTCGTAAATCCTCCATCCCGCTATCTGGTGCCGCTGTTTGCAGCCGTGTTGGCGCTTACCGCATTCGGTATCACGCAGTGGAAGGAGTCAGATGCCCGAAGGGTGATAGGCATCTGCCTTATAGTTGGATTCACGGTTTATAACTTCACCTTCTACCGTCAAAGCCTGCAACGCAAAACGTCCACTATGCAGGAGATTAGTGAATATCTGGCTTCGAAAGACCTTCGCAATCATACTGTGCTCGGTGCTTGGGCCACAGGTCTGGCCGCCAAAAGCGGTGCCTATACCTTGCCGGTATGGAATGGGTTCATGAATTATGAGGATGCCTTGCATCGCTATCATCCTCGCGCGGTGATCACCGAGTTTGATGAGGCAGAGAGCAGCGGGGCATTCCAAGCGCAGGGCATTGACCTGAGGGCCGTGTCGGACAGTGTTCGCGCGTTTGATATTTGGCGCTACAAGGTCAATGTTTATTGGATAAGGCAGGATTTCGGGCCTCATTCGGATAAGCAATGACCATAATGCTCATCCGGTCATAATTTCACATCTTCCAAAATCCTCGTTTTCATAGCCCCTACCTTCGTGCCATGTTGCTACGCATACTTATTTGTGGTTTGATCCTCTTAGGCCCGTGCTCTGCGTGCGCTCAAAGGGTGCATAAAGAGCGGTTGAGTTACAAGGTCTATTCAGACACGATCAATAAACCGCGTGCGCTGATACTCGGTGGCGCCACCGTGGCGCTATGGACCGGTTCTGTGGTGGGCCTCAATGAGCTTTGGTATGCTAACGAACCACGCTCAGGTTTTCACTTTTTTGACGACAATGGCGAGTGGTTGCAAATGGACAAGGGCGGTCATTTCCTTACCAGTTATGCTATTGGCAACTATTACACAGACATGATGCGCTGGGCCGGATTCAATAGAAAGACCAGCATCTGGACAGGTGGATTCATGGGCAGTTTCTACCTCATAGGCATCGAGATGCTTGATGGATTCTCGGATCAATGGGGGTTTTCATACGGAGATTTCATTGCCAACACAACGGGTTCGCTCATGTTCATAGGACAGGAACTGCTCTGGAATGAGCAACGCATCATGCCCAAGGTATCTTATCATCCTACGCACTATGCACAGTATAGGCCCAATCTGCTCGGCTCCAACTTTGGCGAACGCATGATGAAGGACTATAACGGGCACACCTTCTGGCTTTCGGCCAATATCTATTCTTTCCTCAACGAGAATTCTAAATTCCCCAGATGGCTCAATGTGGCCGTAGGTCTTGGAGCAACAGGCATGCTGGGAGGAGAGGGCAACCCGCGCTATTTGGAAGATGAGAACGGTGCTATGACGCCCATTCCGCGCTTTGTACGGCAGCGACAGATTCTCATCTCACTGGACGTTGACCTGACCAAGGTGCGCACCAAGAAAAAATGGCTGCGCTCATTGTTCAAAGCAGTATCGTTGGTCAAATTCCCGTTTCCTGCAATGCGCATCGGAACCGAGGATGGAGTGAAGTTCGAACCATTTTATTTCTGACCCATGTTCAGGGTAGGAGATAAGGTCCGGTATCTGAATGAGGTCGGTCAGGCCACGGTGAGGCGCATAGTCAGCACTGCGGTCGTGGAGGTGGAGGATGATTTTGGAATTGTGCACCATCATCCTGTCAATCAGCTTGTACCTGCCGACCGCGATCGCGAAGCGCCATCATCCGTAAAAACGGTAGCCGAGAAGAAACCCGACAGTGTGGTCAAAGTGATTGAGCCTATCGCTTCGGTAGCCGAAGTGTCCAAATTGCCCGAGCTGGCCCTTGCATTTCTTGCAGAGAATAGTCAGTCGCCTCAAGTTGGCGACCTCGATCTTTACTTTATCAATAGTTCCGACTATCACATGGTCGTGAACATAGCGGCCAAGGAAGAGCGCGGATTTTTCAGCCTGTTCTGTGGTGAGGTGCGCGCTGGTCAAACCAATCATATACGGCCTATAAGGCGGCAAGACGTTGATATTTTCGGAGTGACCATGGTAGACTGCATCTTTTATCGCGATGCAGATTACAAGCATCGTGAAGCGTTCTCTGCCACCTTGAGAATAAAAGTGACGCGATTCGTTAAGGCCGAGAATTTCAAAGCAGTGCCAGCTTTGGGTGGAAAAGCATTCATCGTTCCGGTAGAACGCACTGGCACACCGGAGCATTCAGCAGCTGCCTCGAAAGCTATTTCGGCAAGGAGGCCGGTGGCAAGTAGGTCGGCTTCATTGCAAGTTTTTGACGAAGAGGTAGATCTTCATATTGAGCAGATAACCGCAGATTTCAGTTCGATGTCCGACCATGAGATGTTCTCCTATCAAATGGCCCACTTTGAGAAGAAACTCAATTTCGCACTCACCCACGAGTTCGTTCAGATCACCTTCATTCATGGGGTAGGCACAGGACGGTTACGTGATGCTATCCGCAATATGCTTCGCGAATACAACTTGCGGTTCGAGGATGGGCCGTTTCAAAAGTATGGAGTGGGGGCAACACTTGTTCATCTCAGATAGGTGACGACCACCATGCTACTTAACTTTGCCATCTCACAATTCCCTGACAGCCATGAATGATCATATCACAGTTGGAGAGAGTCATTTGAAGGCAGGTAGACTTCCAGAGGCCTTACGCAGTTTTGAATTGGCCATAGAATTTGCTCCTCACGACCATAGGGCCATCTACTTTTCAGCATTGGTTCATCTTAAGCTTGATCAAGAGGCCACGGCTTTATTGTTGTTCAATCGTGCATTGGAGTTAGATTACGATAATGCCACCTACCTGTCCGATCTGGCCGTGACCAAAGTGAGATTGGGAGATAAGCATGGTGCAATGCACGACCTTGACCGTTGTGTTCAGCTCGAGCCTGATAACAGTTTTCGCTATTCACTCCGTGCGTTTGTCCGCAATAGTATGGGCAACGTGCAAGGGGCTATTGACGACTACAACCGAGCAATTGAATTGGATCCAGAGGACACCATTGCAATTAATAATCTCGGTATGGCAGAAGAGAGCTTTGGTTATAACGAAAGTGCGCAGCAGCATTTTGCCTTGGCAGATAAACTGAGCGGTATTACATCCGCACCCAAAGACCACACTATTGAACTTTCAGGTCGTGCCAATAGCAAAGCTCCTGCTGATGTTTCTCATGCTGAAGAGCAAGTAATGCCTGATGAGTCTTTCTCATTCCGATATTATTTGGACACAGTTAAACGGGTCATCACTGATAAAAAGGAGCGAGATGACTTTTTTCGATTTGCAGGTGGACTTATAAAAACGAACACCAAGTGAATTTTCTCAATCGGTTGAAGTATTATTTGATCGGCCTTGGCTTAGGGTCATTGCTGGTCTATTTCATGTTGGTGCGAAATAGGAAGGACCTTCCGGTTTGGACTCCCAACGACAGGGTGCTCCAAGAGTTGCAACTTGCAGATAGTATTTCAGTGTCGCTCGGAGTATCTATTCCATTTCAGGATTCTATATTGAAAACACGAATTGAGAGTAGCTCGGTGATATTCTCTGAGAGCGATGTCCGCTCCCATTCCTGCCGAACCTATCAACTTGATTCTGACCAAGAGCGAATGCGATTCCGCATCTGTGGTGAAAATGTCCAGTTGGTTCAATATCAAGGCAAGTGATATTTATAGTTCACATGTTCAACTTCATATTAAATGAATGAAGCATCAAGGGTGTGTCTTATTATTTGCCTCGCCTACCTAAACGCTTATTTTTGCCACCCTGTAACATTTGTCATTCATGTCTAGAGTAGAGGTTCTTATGCCCAAAATGGGCGAAAGTGTGGCAGAGGCCACCGTCATCCGTTGGTTAAAGAATCCTGGGGATACCATTGAGGCCGATGAGCCTATTATGGAGATCGCTACAGATAAGGTCGATTCCGAAATTCCTTCGCCTGTTGATGGGATTCTCGCGGAGCAGTGCTGTGCAGAGGGTCAAGTGGTTCAGGTAGGCGCCAAGGTTGCTATCATTACCACAGGTGCAACTTCCGCAACTATGCCCAACACGGCACCAGTTGCCACACACGTTGAAGTACCTGATCAGATACCATCTGCAGTCTCGAGTCCACAAATAATCGTTGGGGAAATCCCCAAAAGAACCGATTCCGGAAAATTCCTTTCACCCTTGGTACGCAATATTGCTAAGGAGGAGGGTGTCACGGTCATGGAATTGGAGCGTATCCCAGGATCTGGGAAAGAAGGTCGTGTTACAAAGTCTGATATCCTCACCTTCCTTGAAAATCGTGGAAATGTGCAGCCTCTGCAAGAGGAGGTTATTTCAGCGAAAGTCGTCACGGTTGAAGCGCCAAAGGTTGCATCTACACCAAAAGCCCATACATCACCTTCTGTTTCGCTTATGCCCGGTGATGAAATTGTTGAAATGGACAGAATGCGTAAGCTTATCGCTGAGCATATGGTCATGTCCAAATCGGTTTCTGCTCACGTGACCAGTTTTGTTGAAGCTGACGTCACAAATCTTGTTCAGTGGCGCGATAAAGTGAAGAAGGATTTTGAGTCGCGTGAAGGAGAAAAGCTGACATTCACACCGATTTTCATTGAATGTCTGGTTCGGACCATCAAAGATTTTCCAGGCGTTAACATTTCTGTCGATGGCGATCGCATTATCAAGCGGAAAGCAATCAATATCGGCATGGCGGCTGCAATGCCTACAGGGAATCTCATCGTTCCGGTAATAAAGAATGCTGACCAGAAAAATCTTGTTGGACTTGCGGCTGAGGTCAATGATCTGGCCAATAGAGCGCGACTTGGTAAATTGAAACCCGAAGAGATTCAAGGGGGAACATATACGCTTACCAATGTTGGCACCTTTGGAAATGTCATGGGAACACCAGTGATCAATCAACCTCAAGTGGCTATCATGGCTGCTGGTGCTATTCGCAAAAAGCCTGCGGTCATCGAGACTCCTTCCGGTGATGCCATTGCTATCCGTCAGATGATGTTTTTGTCACATTCCTATGACCATCGTGTAGTTGATGGGTCGCTTGGGGGGCAATTTGTTCGCAGATTTGCTGATTACTTGGAAAACTGGGATGTCAATCGAACTATTTGATGAGATGTCCGTATGCAATTGGTCTGAATTTCAATATCGGTAAGGATAAATTTCATTTGGCAGTTCTCCTGTCTCCGAAAAATGTGTGTATGAATCGACTGCTACATCTCATTGCAACAGTTTTGCTCTTTTGTTCGCATGCCGCCATTGGGCAGGTAGACAGAGAGGCAGAGTTCAAGAAGGTATATCCCGTGGCCAATGCCCAATTGGCTGCTGGTCAAACATCTCAGGGGCTCAAGAACTTCCTAGCGCTGATTGACTTGAGTCCACGAAACGCGAATGTCAATTACAAGATTGGGACAGCATATTTGGGACTCAACGGTGAGAAGCAGAAGGCAGTTCCATATTTGGAGAGGGCTGCAGCGTCTACAATTGATTCCTATAAGGACAATTTCAAGGAAACCAATGCTCCGGTGGATGCATTCTTTTACTTGGGCAGAGCATACCATCTTAATCTTGAGTTTGATAAGGCAATAGCTGCTTACAAGCAGTATTTGTCAAAAGGAGAGATTTATGATGAGGAAGAAAAAGCTGCTATTAAGTTGTTGGTACAGAACTGCCAGAACGCAAAACTCATTGTTGAATCTCCTCTGAGTGCTACGACTGAGCCCATTGGAAAGAACATCAACTCTGCTTTTGATGAATATGCCGCAGTGGTTGATGCTGCTGAAAGCACGCTAATATTCACTTCCAGACGACCTACGAGCACAGGTGGGCTTACCGATCTTGACGGTAAGTATTTTGAAGATATCTATATTGCTTTCAAGGATTCAACAGGAGTTTGGGGTAGCCCAAATTCAATTGGCACGCAGATAAATACGGATGGTCACGAAGCTTCGATAAGCTTGTCTGCCGATGGTAGTGAACTCTACATCTATAGAGATGACATTGGAGATGGAAATATTTATGTGAGTAAGCGAGCTGGTAATTCTTGGGCAGAGCCTATTAAGTTGAATGCAAATATTAATTCCCCTTTTCGCGAGTCTCACGTAAGTGTTTCTGCAGATGGGCAATTGCTTTATTTCACCAGCGATCGAAGTGGTTATGGTGAGATGGATATATTTCGGAGCAGGCGTCTTCCATCTGGAGAGTGGGGGGTGGCGGAAAACCTTGGAAGTAGAATCAATACGAAATTTGAAGAGGACGCTCCATTCATACATCCTGATGGAAAGACTTTGTTCTTCAGTTCCAAAGGACACAACTCAATGGGAGGTTTTGACATCTTCTTCTCAATATTGCAGGATGATGGAAAATGGTCCTCACCATTCAACTTGGGCTTTCCTATGAATACGCCCGATGATGACTACTTTTTTGTAATGTCCCCAGATGGTAAACGTGCATACTATTCTTCTACTTCTGTAGATGGTTTAGGTGGCAAGGATTTATATATGGTTAAACTGGATTCAGATAGAGAAGACCCTGTCACGGTTTATCGAGGTGCAATTCTTGAAGATGAATCAGGTAATCTGCCTAAGAATGTAATCATTACGGTGAATGACCTCTCAACTGGGGAGTTGTTTGGTGTGTATCGTCCAAGAGCTGATAACGGTAGGTTCATTTTCATTCTTGAGCCAGGCAGGAGTTATGAGGTTTCATACGAGGCAAATGGCTATTTATTGAGTTCTGAAACCTTAGTTGTGCCTCAGGAGACGGCTTACAGAGAGGTAAATAGAGCTGTTCAATTGAAATCATCTATACTGAAGGCGGAATAATTGGCATGAGTATCTTCAAACCCCTCCTTGTGCTGAATTCCTCTAATTTTGGCCGAGTGTCTGGTTTGTTCTTAATGTTGAAAACCAGTCGTCTGGCAGGTTCTGATGATTGGCCCTTTGAAATGAAGCAAGTATACTTTGGTCTGGTGTTCCTTTTTGCATCACTATCTGCCTTCGGACAGACATACGGTGATGCAGTGTATAAGCAGAAGTTCACTAAAGCGGATGCACTGATATTTGATGGAGATTATTTGGCTGCACTTCCAATATTAGAGGAGTTACAAGCAGCTGATACCTCTATTGCCAATATCAACTATATGATTGGTGTTTGCCATTTATTCGGTTCGAAAAAGTATTTACAGGCAGTTAGATACTTGGAAAATGCATCTCGAGATGTTTCTAAGGACTTTAGCGAGGCCAATTGGAAGGAAAAGAAGGCACCGGGAATAACATATCTTCAACTTGGACGTGCGTACCATCAATTGAATGATTTTGAGCGTGCAGTAGGAAACTACTACAATTACAGATCCTTTATTGACATTGATGATGTTGAGACCTATAACAAGGTTAGGTTGGTCATCAAGCATGCAGAGAATGCAATGGAACTTGTGAAGAAGCCGGTAAATGTGAAAATCACTAACCTGGGGCAATCGATCAACACCATTTTCCCCGATTATGCTCCAGTTATATCAAGCGATGGCGAGACCTTGATTTTTACATCACGTAGGCCAGGTGGGGCTTCAGATGCCAAGGATAAGGATGGTTCATATTTCGATGATATTTACATAAGTAAAAGAAAAGGTGTTGGGGCATGGGGTAAGCCTGCTGGTATAGGCGCTACTGTCAACACTATAGGCCATGAGGCTGCAATTGGTTTTGCGCCCGATGGCCAGACTCTTTTCATATACAAGGATGACAAGGGAGATGGCAACATCTATTTCAGCGAATTGAAGAATGGGGAATGGAGTTCTCCAGTTAAAATGGGGAGTGATATAAACTCTACTGCATGGGAAACGCATGCAACTGTTTCATCCAATTCTGACCTATTGATTTTCACTTCCAATCGTGCAGGTGGTTATGGTGGTCGTGACCTATGGTATTGTGTTAGACTTCCAGATGGAGCATGGAGCCTTGCTCAGAATATGGGTAGTGTTGTGAATTCTCAATTTGAAGAGGAGGCACCTTTTTTGGCATTTGATGGGAAGACATTGTTTTTCAGTTCTCAGGGGCACACGTCAATGGGAGGTTTTGATGTGTTCCGCTCCGAGTTGATTGAAGGTAATTGGACTGAGCCAGAAAACTTAGGATATCCAATAAATACTTCTGATGATAATACCTTCTTTGTGCTTTCAGCGGATGGGAAGACCGCATATTACAGTTCACGTCATGATGGTGGTATTGGTGAAACTGATATTTATACACTGCTTCTTGAAACCAAAAAGGCGGAAGCCGTAGCGGTAGCAAGAGGCCGAATGTTGGTCCCTGCCAATGAGTATGTTAAACTCAAGGCATCCATAGTTGTGAAAAACAGCCTCGGAGTTGAAGTGGGTTCCTATCGTCCGAACCCGAATTCAGGATATTTTGTGCTGATTTTAAATCCAGGCGAATCTTACGATGTTCAGTTTAAGGTGGATGGATATGATGCTATTGGTGAAAAACTGACAGTAGCTAAAGACGCAGCTTATGTAGAAACATTTAAGCCTGTGGATGTTAAGGATGTGGTATTCGGTTCTGAACTTTTGGCCTTACAAGAGAAGAAAAGGCAAGATGAGATGGCCGCAAAGCTGGCATCAGAAAAAGCACTAATGGACTTAAAGTTGGCTGAAGAAGCTAATCAACAGTTACTCGCAGAAGAAAAGAACAGGGAGAATCTTGAAGCAATTGAGAATGCCAATCGATTAGAAGTGGAGAAGGCTAATGCTCAGGCTAAGGCGGAGGCAAGCAGGGCAGAACAATTACTGCTTGAAGCTCAGGAAAAGGAAATAGCTGCGAAAGCAGCGCTTGAGCTAGTCGAAAAGCAAAATTTGGCAGAG
>JBFYQB010000351.1:0-2790 GCA_041302955.1 Flavobacteriales bacterium | reverse complement strand
GTGCTGGATTGCTCTTGAGCGCGAATGCCAAGGCATCATTCACAATACGGTTGCGTACCGCCTTGCTTTCTGTGGTGAGCCCTTTGGCCTTCTCGGCATCGTTGGGCTCGCGCGGCACGATGTCCAACAGGAGTACTTCCAGGCCTACGTTGGCAAAATGGCACGCGATGCGCGAACCAATGACCCCCGAACCGAGGACTGCCACTTTCTTGATCGATCTTTTCATTTGGTATGCTGAGTTTAAAAGTTCAATGTTTAATGTTTCTGGATCAGTCGTCACTCATTGTCAACTGATAGTTGCTGATCGCTAATTGTTTCTTGCTGATTATCTCGTTGATGGTGTTGGCCACTTGGAAGTAGATGTCCAATTTTTCGGATGGAACAACTTCACGCACCGCTTTGTTGAAGGCTACCACACCAATTTTGGCCAATTCGCGTTTGCGCTTGCCTTCCTCAGTCAGGAATATGCGCATCACCCTTCCGTCCGAAGCGTCCGCTTCTTTGTAGATGTATCCTTTTTCTTCCAACGCTTTCAACACACGGGTAAGGCTGCGGGCCTCCATGCCCAATTGTGGGGCGATCTTGGTGGCAGGCGTACCGTTGTCGGAGTCAATGTTCAGGAGTACAAAACCCGTGGAAGCACTGATGTCGTGCTGTGCGCCCGTGGTGTTGTAGAGACGGGAAATGGCATGCCACGTGGTCTTCGTGCAGAAACACACGCTCTCTTCTGGCTTTAGACTACGCTTCTGTCCCATTGCGGGGCAAGTTTAGGAAATATATTATGCACGCATACCAAATGTGGAAAACTATTATGCACGCATACTTTATTACAGCAACAGGAAACTGCCAGAATGCTGGGCACTCTTATCCGACAATCGCGGAAACCACTAATGATTACTTGCCTTTGAGAAACGGTATGTTCTCAGAAAGTGACCCGATCTTTTCAAGCGCACGGCTCAGAACATCGAATCGCAAAGTGACCATCAAGAATGCGGTCATCAACCATATCACAAGCACATTTGCCCAATAGGTATCGATATAGAAATTGAACAATTGCTTTCGAGATGCAAAGAAGTGGGACCTGAGAAAGTAACTGTCGGCAGGGTCCTGATAAATTGGATTCACCCGCTGAATGAATCTACCATTACGCTCAATGATCCGATAGAAATCATTGCTGTTAAGTACAAGGTCTGCCAAGCTTTCGTTGTAACAATCATCCCTGAGTGCATCAAACGCTGCCTTTGCCTCTGGAGTGGTGATATGGGTCGCAATTTGCTTATCCTTTTCCAGATCGAGTTTGTTGCGCAACTTCACATAATACTTGGACCTCTGCTCCAAGTATGTCTTTACATCATTTAGCACTTCTGCCGTAAGCGGGAGCTTTTGCAAACGGTCTGGTTCAGGAAACTGAACCGAGGCATTGTATTCCAATTCACGGTAGACCTCATGGGCTATCAGTTCAGATAGGCGCATCGCCTTGTCATCCTTTCCACTATCAGCCGCAATAAGCTCATCCATAGCTATCACACGCTTACGAAGCTCCGGTATCAGATAGTCCTTTCTATAGGTTGCCTCACTTATGGTCTTCTCAAAATCGAAGAATGGCTTTTGATATGCGTTGCTTTTGAACTGATGCACAGCCAAAGCCTCATATGCCCATTTCGATGCCATGATATCGCCAGTGATCGGCACATATTCATCGGATGAAAAGCCTGGGTTGAGTTTGTCGAATTTGACAATGACGCCACTCAGCAACAATTGTGGAATGATCAAAAAAGGCACCAGAATATAGATCGTCACTGCGTTCCGGAAACTGGCCGATATGTTCAGGCCAAGCATATTGGCAAAACATGCCGTAGAGAACAACACCAGGAAATAGGCCATGTTCATGCCTTGTATCTCCAGAATGGCATTGCCTATCAATACGAACGATAAAGTTTGCACAGCCGAGATAAAGAACATGACCATGACCTTGGACGTGAGGTATCCTGATCGGCTGAGATTTAAGAACGCCTCACGCTTCAGTATCTTGCGGTCTTTGATAATCTCTTCGGCACTGACGGTAAGTCCGAAAAAGAGCGCCACCACCACACACATGAACATGTAGGCCGGGATGTTGTCGTTCTCGCGAAAAAGGTAACCTACCTCATCATTGGCATGATAACGCACCAAGGAGGCAAGAATGATCGCAAGCACTGGCGTCTCCAGGAAGTTGATCAGGATGTACTGTGTGTCCGCCAATTTAGAGCGTACATCACGGGTGATGAAGACCTTGAACTGCTCGAACCATGAAGGTGGTGTACTTCCCTTAGGCAATGCTCTGCCTGAACCATTGTTCGGAGCAAGCTGCGAACGCATTACTTCCGAACGGATGAATTTCTCGTTCCATTCTTTGGGCAGCACCCGCCTGTTCTCTGTCAGATGGCCGTATTCATCCAATACCCTGCTTTCGATGATATTGAATATCTGTTCAGAACTGACATTGCCGCAATTGAAGCATTCTACGTCTTCACTCGTTACGTCATCGATCTGCGACTTGAAATAACTTATCGCCTCTATCGGATTTCCATAATAGACTGGATATCCACCTGTATCCAGGATCATCATCTTGTCAAACATCTTGTAGATGTCTGACGAGGGTTGGTGAATGACCACAAAGACCAACTTGCCCTTAAGTGCAAGTTCTTTCAAAAGGTCCATGATATTCTCACTGTCGCGAGAAGAAAGACCGGAAGTGGGTTCGTCCACAAAAAGAATGGATGGCTCACGGATAAGTTCCAGCGCAATGTG
>JBFYQB010000350.1:0-2569 GCA_041302955.1 Flavobacteriales bacterium | reverse complement strand
GAGCCAAGAACCGACCATCGGAGAGAAATTCGGGGGGCTGCCTGTGCAGTATGTGATCCAGGCCGCTACGCTGGATGAACTGAAGGAGATTCTGCCGCAGTTCGTTCAGACCGCCCAGTCGAGCCCTGCTTTCGGGTTCGTGGATGTTGACCTTAAGTTCAACAAGCCGGAGATACAGGTGCAGGTGCACCGCGACAAGGCCCGTGCCCTCGGCATTTCGGTTCAGGATATCTCACAAACGTTGCAACTGGCATTCAGCGGGCAGCGGTTCGGTTACTTCATCATGAATGGAAAACAATATCAGGTGATAGGACAGGTGGATCGCGCCTTCCGGGATGACCCGTTGGACCTGCGTTCGTTGCAAGTGCGCAATTCGCGGGGCGAGATGGTGCAGCTGGACAACGTGGTGGAGATAAGCGAGGAGAGCACACCACCTCAGCTTTTCCGCTACAACCGCTATGCATCGGCCACCGTTTCGGCAAGTTTGAACAAAGGCTTCACGCTGGGTGATGGCATTGCCGAGATGGATAGAGTGGCAGACGAAGTGCTCACCGACAAATACAGCACTGCCCTCAGTGGCGAGTCGAAGGACTTTTCGGAGAGCTCATCGAGCCTCTACTTTGCGTTCTTCCTCGCCTTGGCACTCATCTATCTCATCTTGGCCGCGCAGTTCGAGAGCTTCCGCGACCCGTTCATCATCATGCTGACGGTGCCGCTGGCCGTGGCGGGTGCCATCCTTTCGCTGTGGTATTTCGAGATGACATTGAACATCTTCAGCCAGATCGGCATCATCATGCTCGTGGGGCTGGTGACCAAGAACGCCATCCTTATTGTGGAATTCGCCAACCAGCGCAAGGAGGCCGGACTGTCTCGTGGCGAGGCCATCCGCGAGGCATCGGTGTCGCGTTTCCGTCCTATTCTTATGACCAGCCTCAGCACCATTCTCGGTACCCTGCCTATCGCCTTGGCATTGGGCGGTGGTTCGGGAAGCCGCGTCAGCATGGGTATCGCCATTATTGGCGGATTGACCTTTGCGGGCATCCTTACGCTGTTCGTCATCCCGGCCATGTATGATTATATCTCTGAAAAAGGGGAACCGATTGATGATTGATTATTGAATATTGTTGATTGGGCGGGAGGAGATAGGCGATGGAGAAACCTTTTCAACGGTTTTTTTGGAGAAGGAAAATCAAGGTGTAATGGTGTAAATGTGAAAGGCGCTATGGTAAAAGTTCAAGGTTCAAAGTGGGCGACACTCGTCCCAATAGTGCTGCTGCTATTGATGTCAGGGAGCATTTTCGCACAGGAGACCCTCACCCTCCAGCAGGCCATGGAGGTGGCGTTGGCGAACAACTTCGAGGTGCGTATTGCGCAGGAGCAGGTTGCCATGGCAGGCAACAACGCCACCATCGGCAATGCTGGCATGCTGCCCGACCTTGGGGTGGAAGTGGGTCAGCAGAACAGCATCAACAACACGCGGCAGGAGTTTTTGACCGGAGATGTGAATGAGCGCGCCAATGCGAAGTCCTACAATTTCAATGCGGCCGCGCAGCTGAATTGGACGCTGTTTGACGGCCTGGCCATGTTCACCACCCATCAGCAATTGAAGAAACTGGAGCAGCAGGGCGAGGCCAATGTGCGCCTTGCGATGGAGAACACCCTTGCCGATGTGGTGACCACCTACTACGAACTGGTGCGCCTGCGCAAGAACATCGCGCTGGCCGAGTCCACGCTCGAACTGTCGAACGAACGCCTGCGCCTTGCGGAAGGCAAACTGGCAGCCGGTCGCGAATCGAAGGTGGAGCTGTTGCAGGCGCAGGTGGCGCGCAACAACGACACTGCCGCCCTCATGCAGTTGCAGCAGGACCTGCTCAACGGCATCAACACGATGAACATGGTGCTTGCCCGCCCGGCAAACACCATTTTCTTGGTAGAGGAGGACAGCATCGCGCTCTTGCCCAAGCTCGAATACGCCACCCTGAGCGATGCCCTATCGGAGCGCAACCCCGACCTGACCGTCAATCGCATGACCCAAGAGATCGCCCTGCTGCAGCTGAAGACCATCCGCAGGCAGAAATGGCCCGTCATCGATGCCAACGTGGGCTATGGTTATGGCAATGCCACCTCCGAGGCGGGCTTCTTGGCCGCCAGCCAGACCTACGGACTCAGCTATGGCATCGGGGCGCGGTTCAACATCTTCAACGGAATGGACCAGCGCAGGCGCGAGAAGAACGCGCAGGCCGAGATGCGCATCAGCCAGTTGCAGGTGGAGCAGTTGGACCTGGAGCTGAACGGCTCGCTGCTCTCCACTTATGGTGACTATGAGAACGCCCTGCAGCTCATCGCCCTCGAAGAGCAGAACCTTGCTGCCGCCACCGAGAACGTGACCCTCGGTGTGGAACGCTACCGCGAAGGGATGCTCTCGGGCATCGAGTTCCGCGAGATCCAGCAGAGCCAGCTTCTGGCCGCCAACCGCCTCAGCAACCTACTTTACCGCGCCAAGGTGACCGAGGCGCTGTTGCATAGGTTGAGCGGGGATATGGGGGTGTTTGGGAGGTAGGCGGTGTAG
>JBFYQB010000349.1:0-4091 GCA_041302955.1 Flavobacteriales bacterium | reverse complement strand
GTGCGAATAGGTGCTTATGCGCGAGATGTCCAGCAGTTCGGGGTCGATGTAGGCTGCGATCCAACGCATCACTTCTGCATCTGAAGGCCGCAGGGCATCATTCTCCAAACGAAACTCCCATCTGCGATGCAGGCCATGCCCGTGCGCATAGAGCTGCAAACGGCCCAACCCCATGCGGTATTGAAAATGGGAGGGAAGGAGCTGGACATCGGCAGGGTTTTTCAGCACTGCATCCACAATGAGCCACTGTTTTGCTGGCGCCATTTCTTGCATGGAAATGCCCAAGGTGTTTCGGACAAAACTCTTTGCCCCATCGCAGCCAATGGCATAGTGCGCTTGGAATGAAGCGATCTGGCCCGTGGTGTTGTCTCTTGCCGAAAGGCGCACCGCATCGGCATTCATGGTCAGTTCTTCTACCTGAACACCATATTCCGTATGCACACACGCATATCGTTGCAGCCCATTGCGCAGCACGCGTTCCAAAGCAGGTTGGTCAAAGAAGTAGGAACCCTGACGACCATGTATGGGAATGTCGAGGCCAACGGGTTCTTTCATGATGGACCGCCCGTTGGTGCGCGCCACTTCCATGCTTCCAAATGGCGACACGAATGGCCGCAGCTGCTCCATCAACCCGGTAAGCGCCAAATTCCGCAGGGTTTCTTCGTCAATATGGGTGGCACGTGGAATGGGATATACCTCCTTTTCACGCTCAATGAGCACCGTAGAAACGCCCAATGCGCCCAGCAGATTGGCCAGCACCAGCCCGGTCGGGCCTCCGCCCACTATGGCTATGTCAAATTCCTGGGTCATCATCCAACGAAGTACATGCTCACCAATCCCTTTCCTTTGGCCTCTACCTTGCCACGGTATTCGCAGGCAAATTGGTCTTTGACCAGTTCGTAGGTTGTTTCGCTGATGTTCACTTTGCCCACCTCGCCTGACGATTCCATGCGGCTGGCGGTGTTCACCGTATCGCCCCAGATGTCGTATTGGAATTTCTTCACGCCAACAATGCCTGCCACCACTGGCCCGGTGTGAATGCCGATGCGTATCTCGAAATAGGGCCTGCCGGCTGCCACCTTTCGGGCCTTGCCCTCGGCTATGAAATCGCGCATTTCCAAGGCAGCGCGCACCACATCTGTGCCGTGTGTTGTGCTGGCGGTGGGCAGGCCACCAGCCGCCATGTAGGCATCGCCAATGGTCTTTATCTTCTCGATACCATGCTTGGCGCAGATGCGGTCAAACGCACTGAAACACTCGTTCAGGTCGCGCACCAATTCTTGCGGACTCAGTGTTTCGGACAGTTGGGTGAATCCTTTGAAATCGGTAAAAAGCACCGTGGTGTGGTCGATGAGCTGCGCATCGGCATGGCCTTTTTCTTTCAGCTCCTCGGCCACTTCTTCGGGCAGAATGTTGAGCAATAGTTCTTCGCTTCTGGCCTTCTCCATTATTATCTGAGCGTTGTCGCGTTTCTTTTGGCGATAGCTTCGATAGCTCACTCCCGCCAGTCCTACCATCAGCACCATGCCGCCCATCAACGCCTTTCGCTGTTGATCCTGACGTTTCAATTGTTCCACCACCAGCAGATCCTTCTTCTCCTGCTCAAGCTGCGAAAGGGCTGCCTGCTTCTCAAAATCATATTTCAACTGTTGGCGTATCACCTCGCGCTGGTTCTCTTCGCTAATGAGACTGTCGCGCATCGTAACGAACAGTTCGTGCATTTTCAAGGCAGCAGCAGGTTGCCCTGTGGCCTTGTACACCTCATACAGTTGCAGCGCGGCCTCTTTTATCACCCTTGGTTCGCGCACCTCCTGTGCCAAAGCCAGTGCTTGCTTGGCGGGATCCAGCGCCTGTGCATGCTGACCTTGTAGGTTATGTATTCCGGCTATGGACCCCAAGGCGTTGGCCATTCCGCCCTTATCACCCAGCTCTTGCCGCACACGCAAACTCTGCTGATGATAGTCTATTGCTTGGGCATATTGACCCTGAATGCCACACAACAGCCCAATGTTGTTCAGTGCGTTGGCAATATCCTTCTTATGTCCAATCTCCTTGCTGACCTCTAAACTGCGTAGTTGATAGTCGAGGGCTTTGGTAAGGTCGCCACGCTCCTTATACACCAGCCCTATGTTGTTCAGTGAAGTGGCGATGCCATATTTATCGTCAAGTTCTTCGCGTAGCCGCATACTCCGGGTGTGGTAGTCAAGGGCACTATTCAGGTCGTCCAGCTCGTCATAAATGACTCCAATGTTGCTGAGCGTGGCCGCCATGCCTTTCTTGTCGCCAATTGCTTCGCTGATGCGCAGGCTTTGATCGTAATGCTCTATTGCTTTAACGTGGTCGCCCTGACCCTTGTAGATCAGCCCGATATTGCCCAATGTGGTTGCCATACCTTTCTTGTTGCCAATGGCGCGATGTATATTCAAACTGCGCTCATAGTAGCCAATGGCTTCGGTATGTTCTCCCCGGATCCAAAGCGATGCGCCTTGAATGTTGAGTGCTCCGGCCATGTACTTCAATGCCCGTTTCTGCTTCGCGAAAGCATACTGCTGCTGCGCAAAATAGAACGCGCTGTCGGGCCGTGCGTGCAGATATCCCAACCCAGCAATCCGGTTGATGGCATTGAGCCGGTTGGTGTCGGCCTGTTGCGGATCGTGCCACACCGTCCAGAGCGAATCCTGGACCGTTTTCGGAAGGTTGCTCTGCGCATGGGCCATTTGGCAGTCCAGTCCAAAATGGAGCGAACGCATCACCACGAGTATTGCCAGAATTTTTTTCATGATAGCCGTGTCATAGCCCCACTCAGGACTGCGACAAAGCTGGTCTGCTCAGCAAAGGGTTCGGATTATCCTTTGTTAAATTCTGCGCACTGCCCGTCCGCGAATGCGCGAAAGCGACACGGGAGTGATGCCCAGATAAGAGGCAAGGTACTTCTGCGGAATGCGTTGTTCAAGGTCTGGGCGTTCTTTCACAAACCTCAGATAACGCTCTTCTGGGCTCCGAAGCACGAACTGGTCGATACGGTCTATGGCGGCCAAGAGCATTTTTTCGAGCACCTCGGTGTAGCCGCGCATCAACGCATCGTTGCCTTCTAACACCTTGCGCACTTCGCGCATATCCATCAATATCAGCAGGGTGTCTTCTATGGCCGTCACCTGCTCTATGGACGGCATGTTGGATAGCACAGAAGCGTAGGATGCCACTGAGCCGCCTTCGGAAGTGAAAAGCACGGTGCGCTCCGAATTATCGGGCAACACATGATAGTTGCGGAGGAGTCCCTTCACCACCAATGCAGCATTGTAATTGACCGTGCCCGAGCGGATAAAGTGTTCACCCGCACCAACGGTGCGCATGACGGCTATCCGCGCTACGGACATCACATCCTGCTCCGATAGGTAGGGAAAGCGTTGACGGATGAGGGTAATGGGGTCCATGGCCGTCAGCACTGCAACTTTACATGGTTTGAATTACTTCAAGGTGAAGCTCTCCATGAACTTGGTGGTGTAGTTGCCGGCCACAAAGTCAGGATGGTCCATCAATGCCCGATGGAATGGAATGGTGGTCTTGATGCCCTCGATGACAAACTCGTCCAAGGCGCGCTTCATCTTGTTGATGGCCTCTTCGCGGCTCTGCGCCACGGTGATGAGCTTAGCGATCATCGAATCGTAATAGGGCGGTATCGTGTAACCCGCATAGATATGCGAATCCAATCGGATGCCATGGCCTCCCGGTGCATGTAGCACGCTGATCTTGCCCGGACACGGACGGAAATCGTTGTAAGGATCTTCGGCATTGATGCGGCACTCAATGGCGTGCATCTGCGGGAAATAATTCTTGCCCGAAACTGCGATGCCAGCAGCCACCTTAATCTGCTCCCAGATGAGGTCGTAGTTGATCACTTCCTCGGTTATGGGATGCTCCACCTGTATGCGGGTGTTCATCTCCATGAAATAGAAATCGCGGTTCTTGTCCACAAGGAACTCAACCGTTCCGGCACCTTCATAGCTTACCGAAGCTGCGGCTTTCACAGCAGCCTCGCCCATGCGATCACGCAATTCATCGGTCATAAATGGCGATGGCGTCTCTTCCAT
>JBFYQB010000348.1:0-13719 GCA_041302955.1 Flavobacteriales bacterium | reverse complement strand
CCTCGATCTCACTGATGAACGCATCTTCATTTAACCCTGTAGGCATTACGAAACATCGAAAAACATCATTACCAATTGAATTGACCGTATAGGATGGCATGGTCAATTGCAGATCGGGATCAGCAATCTGCTCATTGCTTGTGTACACTGGGAGCATCGGGGGCACGCCATTACCCTCGGGCATACCATTGTTTACCCAATCATTTATCTTCTCAATCTCAAGCGATGTGAGCACCTGTTCGTGCGCGAATGACCGATAGGTATTGTCTGGAGGCCAAGGTGGCATTCTGCCAGCGTTCACGGCATTCTGCATACCGAATGCGGCAGCGGCCGCGTCTCCGTAGGTCATCAGGGAGAAGGGCGCGATGCCACCGTCATGATGGCAGCTTGTGCAGCGGGTGTACAGGATGCAGGCGATGTTCTCCGTCCATGTGGCTGTCTGTGCATTTGCCACTTCAAGCATGGCCGCAAAGGATATCAGAACTACAGGGAGAATCTTCATCATCAATCAGCTTGGGTCACACAAAAGTATTCGGAAAGCTCCTTATCCGTCTGTGTACCAGTATGAATGAGCCATTGCGAGTGAAATCCTGTCAAACAAGTGTCTCCTGCGTATCCTGTGCATCATGCTCCATACGCTCTCGTACCGCCTGTGCCCGATCTGACGCTGCATCTCACAGGCCGACAGCCCTTTCATGGTGAAGCTCATGAACGCCATGGCCATGTGTCATTTCCTGACAGGCAGCTTGGCACACTCCATCACCGTACCGCTACGAAGAGTGGTCCTGAAATCGCAGTTGGAGCACTGCCACTGCCATTTGGCCTTGAGCCACCAGTGCTCCTTGCAATGGCATTTCTTACAGATCACTCCTTCCCTTTCACGCATGGTCCGAAGATGCTCCCGACAGCTTCGCTCATCAGGGAAATGTTCAATGAATTGTAGTATGTTCATGGCTCTGATTTCCCGATAGATCAAAACCCCGACACCGTAACCTATTTGCGGACCGGTACGCAAACGGATCAGTAGTAATATTGCGCTGCTTACTAAAACTAAGCACCATGAAAAAATCATTTCTTACCCTCGCTCCTGCATTGGTGATCATCGCTGTGACCATGTCTTCTTGCGCAGATAAATGTTGCACTCTGCTCACCGCCAAGATCTGCGAAAGCGACATGCCTATCGGTTTTAACAACTGGGATGGATACGCTGAATCTTTGGAGGCTGCTGGTTACGTCTGCGACTGATCTATGACTCTCCCCCCGTCCGCGCTAAGCTGTCCGAAGCAGGCGCATAGGGTCTTTCCCTCGTGCCTAATATTCTGTGGCGTCTTCGCCACCCTCTCCCCAAAGCCCCAGCACCCTCTTTGAACGTTCCGCACTGCGTTACCCGCAGCGCACCTTAGCACCCTTGCATCCCGAAAAAGAACACGAGGCCCTGATCCACATAGTCCCCTTTGGCATCGGTGGCAGGGGTCCAGCGCTGCGGCATGGAGCGTATCTGTTCTACAAGCGCTTCGTCAACCGTAGTGTAGCCACAACTGGAGGTGAGCCGCACATCTTCCACCGTTCCCTCCCGCGTCACGGTAAAACTTACCTGTCCCGGCTTCAGTCTGTCCTGCTCTATGATGGCCGTTTCTTCTTCGAGATTCGTTTTCAGCCATGCGACCAGTGCCTCGCGCCCTCCAAGGTAGAAGGCCTCTTTTTCGGGAATGACGGTGATGTAATACACCAGCTCATAGTTTTCCAACTCGCCCGTGGTGGCGTTCCGCTTCGTGCAAAGCGAGTTGATATGGATATTGGTCGAATAGTCGGCCGTTTGCAACAGCTTCATCTGGGCAGCATTCAATGCGTCACCTTGGCCCTCCTCAATGACATCTTTGCCATCACGGATGACACCGACCGAAACGGTATGGAAGTTCTCCAACCCTTCCTTCCCTTCGGCAGGGAGGATATCAAGGATGGAAACGGCCCCATGCAACTTGTCCTTCGCAATGGTGGCCAAGAACCGCGAACTCACATCATAGAACAGTCCAGAATCGTCAACGGGGTTCAATGCGTAGTTGAAGGCATAGGCGGAGGATACCAAGGGCTTTTTATCGGATGCTTCCACCTGCAATGGTGCTGGTTCGCTTCGGTTCCAGTTCATATAGGCGTATGCGGTCACACTCAGGGTGCTCAGTGCCAAACAGGAAATTAAAGTGCTCTTTTTCATGGGTTTCCGTTTTTAATTCAGGAATGTCCGACAAAGCTATCGTGGGCTTTTCGGCCCGTCATCATCACGAATGTAAAATGATGTAAAAGCAATGTAAATCTTTCCCCGATGCCAGCTGGGCCGAGGTTCTGGCCCGCTGGCTGAAGCATTCCGTATCCTCTATTCGCTGATTCGCTATTTTTATCCCATCCTTCGTCCCGTGGCGTTGTGCATATCCATTCCCCGTGGCCATCTTTCATGATTTCTCTGCCCCGTTGCTCAAGGATACCCGAAAGGGTGCTGCCCAGAAGGCGGCTTATGTGGAGGTGCCGGAGCATATCATGGGCAGGATGAGGCGGAAAGAGTATCCCCTCGGCTTTTATGTGAAGGGCTATGTGCAGCGTGTCAGATACACGATGCAAAAACTGGAGCAGCAACCTGACGGGACATGGATATTTCCCATACCTGCATCCATCATCGTGAAAGCCAAGAAGAACATCGGTGACACCGTCAGCATCGCCATGGACAAGGACAGGCTGTCCTTTCCCATGACCCTTGCGTTCATCATGGTGTTCTTCCAAGAACCGAAGGAGGTCACGACCTATTACACCGTGCAGATGCCGCGCGAAGAGAAGAACCTGTACGATGAATGGATCTACAGGGCCCGGACCGATGCCGAAAGGAAGGAGCGGATAGGCAGGGCAGTGAATGGCCTGCGCAACAAGCTCAGCTTTGAAGACATGAAGCGCGCCACCCGGCTGTAGCTTGTGTTCTGTACTCCCAGCCTAAGAGTCCGGCCCAATTTGGCCCGTTGAAGCGTTCCGCAGAGCCTGCCCAGACCCTTGACCTGGCCGGCCCTTCCAAAATACTTACATTTGAAAAAGGCAATGGAAATACCCCATTGACCGCCACGGCAACCGATATTCGGCTGTCTCTTATTTCCTTCCATGTTCACCCTCGAAGCCATAAACACGGCATTCCTTACCTTTGATCAAAATCCTGTAGTCATGGAAGACCTCATCCAGCATATCTCCATCCATCCCGATATACGCTTCGGTAAGCCGTGCATCAAAGGCACCCGTATTGCGGTAGTTGACATCTTGCAATGGTTGGCTTCAGGCATGTCCATCCCGGAGATCATTGAAGACTATCCCACGTTGACCGAGACCCACATACGCGCAGCATTGGCCTTTGCCGCACATCGCGAGTCGCATACCCGTCTCATCGCAGCCTGAAGATGACGTTGCTGCTTGACGAGAATATCTCTTGGCGACTGTGCCGGATGCTTGCGCACAAGTTTGTCGGAGTGGAGCACGTGAGCAGCACTCCCTTGGGCGATTCATCTCCGGACTCCTCCATTTGGGAATATGCCCGCAAGCATGGACATTGTATTGTGACCAATGATGATGATTTCCATTCCATAGCATCTGTAAAAGGCTTCCCTCCAAAGGTCATTCTGCTCAGAATGGGCAACCAGAGTACCCACAACATGGCCGAAGTGTTGCTAAAGCATTTTGACACCATCGAACAGTTCATACACAGCCAAGACCACGGAGTATTGGAAATACTTTGAGGCATTGATACACCCTGCCATGTTCACCTTAGAAGCCATAAAAGCCGCTCATGCCAGCGTGCGCAGCGGTGCAGATTTCCCAGCCTACGTCCGCGACCTGAAAGCCCTTGGCGTCAGCAACTACGACACGTATGTGACGGACGGCCACACGGACTATCGCGGCACGGACGACCATGCCGTTTCATCCAATGGCAAGTATCCTTCGTTGGCCGTGGCCGATGTTGCCAATGCGCAGCAGTTCATTGCCGACCTCAAGACCCACCAGCAGGGCGGCACCGACTATATGACCTTTTGCCGCGATTGTGCCCGCGCAGGCGTGGAGAAATGGACAGTAAGCACCGCCCTGATGACCTGCACCTATTATGACCGCGCTGGCAACCAACTGCTGGAAGAGATGATACCGGGGTGAGTATTCGTCCACGGTTGAACGCAGAACGCAGACAGGAGCCGAGAAGGCATCTACTTTTACAAATCGCCTGACGAATTATGAAGTCCATGCTGGTAGTGGTTCTCCTTCTTGTGGCCCTGATGGTGGCCACCATGGTCATACTTGGTCAGGCCAAGTTCGGGAAGCTGCCTTCGGGCGAGCGGCTGGAACGTATCCAACGGTCGCCCAACTACAGGGATGGCGCGTTTCATAACCTGAGCGTTACGCCCGACCTGACGGAGGGTGCCACATATTTCTCAGTGTTGCGGGAATTCATCTTCGGAACGAAAGACAATGTGACCCCGACAGCCATCATCCCTTCTACGAAAACAGACCTCCATGCACTGCCACCCGATGCCAACGCTCTGGTCTGGTTCGGGCACTCGTCCTATTTCATGCAAGTGGACGGCAAGCGGATACTGGTAGACCCTGTGCTGTGCGGTGTGGCCTCGCCATTCGCTTTCGCTACCAAGGCGTTCAAAGGCACAGACCGTTATACCGTAGCGGATATTCCGACCATTGACCTGCTCTTCATCTCGCACGACCATTGGGATCACCTCGACCATGAGACCATTGTGGCCTTGCGTCCCAAGGTGAAGCAGGTGATATGTGGACTGGGCATGGGCGCACATCTGGAGCATTGGGGCTATGCCAGCACCACCATCATAGAGCATGACTGGAACGATTCGGCCGATCTGGGCAGTGGGTTCACGGTGCATACTGTCCCCGCAAGGCATTTTGCAGGGCGCGGACCGCAACGCAACAAGGCGTTGTGGGCATCGTTCGTGCTGCACACCCCTACCCTACGGCTGTTCATTGGTGGCGACAGTGGCTACGACATCCATTTTGCCACCATAGGTGAGCAGTTCGGCCCGTTTGACCTTGCCATATTGGAAAACGGCCAGTATGATAAGAGCTGGAAACATATCCACCTGATGCCCAACGAGATTCTGCAAGCTGCCAAAGACCTGAAAGCAAAGCGGCTATTGCCAGTGCATTCGGGCAAATTCGCCCTTGCCAACCATGCATGGAACGAACCGCTCGAACTCATCACCCAACGCAACACCTCTGAACAGGTGGACATCATCACCCCCGTGATCGGTGAGCACGTTAACCTGAGCGATACCGCCCAGACATTCTCGGCATGGTGGCGGGCGATGTAGCGCGCAAGGGCAGGTCTCTTTAGGTAATTACCTAACTTTGGGGAAAAGTATGGTGTCATGACCCCATTGCAAGAACATGCGTCTGCCATAACGCGACTGTGCAAAGACCATAAGGTCAAAACCCTGTATGCTTTCGGGTCTGTATTATCAGACCGTTTCACAGCAGAGAGCGACATTGATCTGATAGTTGATTTCGAGCATGTGACCCTCGAGGATTATGCCGACAATTATTTCGATCTCAAATTCTCGTTGCAGGATACCCTCAACCGAAAAATCGACCTCTTGGAGCAACAGGCCATCAAGAACCCCTATTTTTTGGAGCATGTGAACCAACAGAAGCAATTGGTCTATGGACATTGAGATCAAGGCTTGGCTGTATGATATCCTGAAGGCCACCGAAGAGGTCGACAGCTTTTTTCTGGATAGGCCCAAGGATTTCCATCATTATCAGGCCGACATACGCACCAAGCGCGCTGTAGAGCGGAATATCGAGATCATCGGGGAGGCCATGAATAGGATATTGCAGAAGAATGATGCCATCGCCATCTCTGGGGCAAGAAAGATCGTTGACCTGCGCAATAGAGTGATACATGGCTACGACAGTGTTTCGGATGCAGCCATCTGGTCTATCGTCATCCGCCATATACCTGTGTTAAAAGCGGAAGTGGTCGCACTGTTGAAAGTTTGAATCCAGCGCTGGTCTATCTTGGAATGAGGTTCTTGTGCGATGGACCGCATCCCCTCACATCACTACCCCACGTTATCCGCGCTTGGAAAATTTAATGGCCTTGTGAGGCATCCATTTGCCATTATAACATTATATACGTAAGAACAAGATCTTATCATAGCCTAATTTCACTGCATTCAATTTCCTCCACATCTGATTGAGCGCGTAAGAAGTGCGAACATTGGGCCGTGGTGGCCGATCTTGTTGCCTCACATTTGTAGCGTTAAACTAAACTCAACAACCATGAACGCAATACGAACACTCTGTATGCTGCTCCTGATGGCCACAGGCCTGATGGCGCAGACCGATCCGAACAACATGTTCATATCGGGTTATGTTACCGATTCCATGGGCGGAGCCCTGGAAGGCTATCAGGTCTGTGTGGTAGTGGATCAGAACCAGATCCTTTTTCCAATGGACAGCCTCTGTGCCCTCACCAACAGCAATGGCTGGTATTACTTCGACATTCCGAATGGCAGCGTAACAGGGCCCAACATCCAATTCGATGTCTTCATCTATGACCAATGCAACAGTGGGGTGCAATCTTCCACGGTGTACAACGGTCAGGGCAATGTGAACAGCGACACGGTGAATTTCATCGTTTGCGAATCTCCGTCCTACTGCTCGTCCTATATCCAAGCATCCACCTCGCTCAATGGTGATGTGACCTTGGCCGTAGTGACGGCCGTGGGCACAGCGCCTTTCTACTATGTGTGGGATAACGGCCAGACCACCCCGACCATTACGGTTGACGGCCAACCGGGCTACTACTGCGTCACTGTGACCGATGCGAATGGTTGTACCATCACTGCCTGCGACACCGTGAGCGGTCAGAACAGTCCTAACTGCTGGGTAGACCTCGTATCGACCCAGAACCCGGTATCGCAATACGAGTTCATGGTAAGTGCGCAACCTACAGGCACTGCCCCTTTCTCTTATGAGTGGGACAATGGTTCGACAGAGCAGGTGGCCTCCTATACCTTCAACGCAGCTGGATACTATTTCAGCTGTGTAACGGTAACTGATGCCACTGGATGTTCCGTGTCCAACTGCGATACGCTAGTGGTCGACACCATTGGTGGCAACTGTTTTGCTTCGTTCTACTATCTCACTCAGAATCCGAACGCCCCGATCTTGGCCGGTGAGGATCTTAGCTGCATCTTCAATGGTTCGGTGAGCAACGTGACCAACTATGTATGGACCATGCAGGGCGGTGGCATCACCATGACCTCCTACGGCCAGAACCCTGTGTTCAACCTCGCATCGGCCGGTAGCTATACCATCTGTGTCTCGGTAACGGACAGCCTCAACCAGTGCAACGATTCGTATTGCCAGACCATACAGGTGGGCAATGGCAACGGTGGCGGATGCCAGGCCTACTTCTCCTGGACACCGGATTCATTGCCGCTCATTCCAACCAATGTGATACATTTTACCGATCAGTCGTATGGCAATGACCTGAGCTGGACGTGGGATTTTGGGGATGGCAGTACATCAGTGGAGCAATATCCTTCACACTCCTATGACAGCATTGGTACTTACATGGTATGCCTCACCGTGAGCACGCCCAATGGCCAATGCCAGAACTTCTATTGCGATACTGTAGTAGTAGGCACCAACGGTGGCAACTGCTACGCAGCATTCACCAACTCTGGCCTCACACCCATAGGCTACACCTTCGCCTCTGTCACAGAAAGCCCCAACTACCAGTATCAATGGACCATTGATGGTGTTGTGGTAGGCAATGGATACACGGCCTACGCTCCGGGATTCACAGACGGTTCGCATTCCGTATGCCTCACCATCACCGATGGCGTTTGCTACGATACGCAATGCCAGACCATCAACGTTGGCGACAACTACTGCAACGGCTACATCACGGGAATGATCTATGCCGGAACTGTGAATCAGCCGCTCGATAATGGCATGGTATATCTAATCACCTATGATGACAGCACCAACCTGCTGACCGCTATTGACAGCATGGTGATCGACTCTTCAAACTACTACTACTTCGGCCCACTGGCCTGTGGCAATTACCTGATCAAGGCCGCTGCTGGACCTAGTAGCCAGTTTTACAACGGTTTCATCCCTACCTACCATGGCAACTCGCCCTTCTGGAACTTTGCCCAGACAGTGTCCATCGGTGAGGTGAATGCACAGGTAACATCAGATGTAACACTCATCGGATCCAACAACCCAGGCGGCCCCGGATTCATTGGTGGTGATGTGACCGAGGGTGCCAATAAGACCGAACCTGGCGACCCATTGAGCGGAGTGCAGGTTATGCTCTTCGATCTGTCTGGCGCAGCCATTGCTTGTACTTACACAGATGCCAACGGTTCGTTCGGCTTCGAAGGCCTGGCCTACGGTTCGTATCAGGTGTATGTTGAAATGCTGGGTGTGCAGACCATACCCGCCATCGTTAACATCAACGAGAATGAGCCTTCTGTAGCCGATGTGCACATCCTTGCCTCAGAGACCATCATTTCCACGGCCATCAATGAAGTGGATTTTGAGAGCGCGATAGGTCAGGTATATCCTAACCCAGTTGTCGATGGTGCTTTGGTACGCTTCAACCTTGAGACCGCAACCGAACTCAACATGACAGTGCTTGACCTTGCAGGCCGCACCGTACGCTCAGAGACCACGACAGTGAGCAATGGCGAGAACACCGTAAGCGTTTCAACACAAGGACTGGTGGGTGGCTACTACCTGCTCAACATTCAGGACACAGAAGGAAACTTCAACGTGACACGAAGATTCATGAGGGTCGGTCAATAGGTTAAGGTATCGATCTGAAAGTGAGGAGGGCGGCCAATTGGCCGCCCTTTGCTTTTTAACAGGATAAGCAGCTACATTCTCCGAAAGCAAATGCAGTAGGCACGCTTACGCATCGATCAATTTATATCCTATCCCGCGCACATTCACAATGCGTATCGTAGGGTCCGCTTCCAGTTTCTTACGCAGTTTGGAGATGAACACATCGAGTGTGCGGCCAACGTAGGCACCTTCATCTCCCCAAACATTCCTAAGGATCACATCGCGTTCTACAGTGCTGTTCACTGAGGCGTGCAGCAATGCAAGCAGGTCTGTTTCCTTGCTGGTAAGCTCCGACCTGATGGTGCCATACCAAAGAATCATGTTCCTTCTATCGAAGAGATATTCGCCAATGGCAATCAAGTTCGGATCATTTTCGGTGATCGGCTCGGAGTTGACGCTGGTCGGTACCTGCTTCTTCCTTCGCAAAAAGAATACGAGCCCAAGCCCACTGACCAGAATACTGCCCATTGCATATGGCACCCACACCGCTATGGTTGATTCATCTCGCGGTTCTCCAACCGTTAGCGATTTGCCTTGAAAAACTAAAGGCTGCGCAAAAGTGATGAACAAGCTGTAGCAGTCCTTGGGCTGATACCTGCTTTTGCAGGCCACCATATTGGGGTCTATCACCGCATTCACCTCATAGCTGTACACCACCGTGTTGGTAGAACACTGCTCCAGCTGCACCAGATAATCGGTGGGCATCCGGTTCAATAGCATCACGCTGTCAATGATGGCCACCAAGCGGTCGGTGTCTACCAGCAGGTCATCGGCAAAACGTATGCGGTAGCCACCTGCCTCCTGCATTATGGGCAAGATCCGCGAGCTGGTATCGCCTGAGCTGAGCAATACCTGATGGCCTATCATCCGCATCGCCACCATGTAGTGCTGATGTTGGCGCACTGCAGCGTCCTGCGCGTTCACGGCAACAGAAAGCAGGCCGAGAAGCACAAAAAGGACAAGGCCGCAGCGCTGGAAGAACATGCTGCAAAACTACTTGGGGTGGCGGGGCCATGGCACATGTCCAACGCTCATTTTACACTCTTTTACACGCCATTTACACCCATGGAAAATGGGGCAGATAGCTTTGTCCCCGAAATCAAACGCATCTCCATGGATATCCGTCCGAGCATCGTGCTCCTCATCACTTTCACATCGCTGCTCTCCAGTGCATGCAGCGGGCAGCAACCCAGTAAGCCGCAACCCATCGCAGATGTTCAGCTCACGAAGTCTGACACCGCTCCGCAGCTTGCCGAGTACGTGGTGAATGTGTTCGAAGACAGCAAAGGAAGGCTGTGGTTTTCGACCATTGGCAATGGTGTGGCCCGCTACGACCCTTCTGCCTCGCTCATGAAAGGCGAGAAGGCGCTCACTTATTTTTCCGTGGAAGAAGGGCTTGTAGGAAGCACCGTCACAGGCATAGCCGAAGACAAGGAGGGCAACCTGTGGTTCGGTTCGCACTCGGGCCTTTCCAAATTTGATGGGAAAACGTTCACCAACTACACCACCAAAGATGGCATCAACCACGAACGTGTCTCTCAGGTTTTCATTGCCAAAGCGGGTACACTTTGGGTGGGTACATGGGCGGGGGTCTGTCGGTTGGATGGTAGCACCTTCACCGATTTTCCACTTCCTATTCCAGATGTGGAGGTTCCCGTATTTCAGGCCACAACGAACTGGGTCACGGACATCTTAGAAGACAGCAAGGGGAATATCTGGTTCGGAAGGAGTGGTTATGGGGCGTGCAGCTACAATCCCTCCACAGGCAGATTCACGCAGTTCACCAAAAGGGACGGACTCAATTCAAATTGTGTCCAGGCCATCATGGAGGACAAACAGGGCAACATCTGGTTCGGGTTCCGCGTGGCAGAGAACGACCATCCCGATGGCGACAAACGGAAGGGAATAGGCGGTGTGAGCCGCTACGATGGCCGGTCGTTCACCACCTTCTCAGACATGAAAGAGCTGAACACCACGGACGTGTACACCATCTATCAGGACAGGGCCGGGAGCATCTGGATAGGTGCCACACACATCGGTGTGTATCGCTATGACGGAACGAATTTCACCTTGATCGACAAGACCGACCGAATGGACCTCACCTATAGTTTCGGGCTGCAGGCCGCTCTGGAGGACAAGAAAGGAACCCTCTGGTTCGGGATGTCTGGTGGTCTGTTCAAGCTCAAAGGTTCGTCCATCATCAACGTCACGCAGGACGGGCCATGGAATCCATGACCATCACAGGCAATTCATTCATCGCACACCGAAGCACCGATCCCCATGAAAAAGCACCTCAACTCCTCACACATTGCTTTGTTCTTGACCGTTTGGGCATTGTTCAGTGCCTGCAACGCACTGGAGCCCACCTTTGCACAGGAAGAACCCGCCTGCAGGCCGAAGCTCCCAACCGTCCCAACACCCATCTGGCCGCTGCTCCATCAGGACTTTGAGCATTACAACGGCCACGAGTACTCCATGCGGCCTGACACTGCCGACCAGATAGCGGAGTACGTCCGCAGAATCTATCAGGACCGCAAGGGATATCTCTGGTTCGGCACTTCCATCGGGGTGTGCCGCTACGATGGAAAGGAGTTCGTCTATTATTCCATCAAGGACGGACTGCCCGCCAATCAAGTGACGGGGATAACGGAGGACAGAAATGGCAACATCTGGTTCGCCACCGTTGGTGGTCTGGCCAAGTATGATGGTCGCACAATGACGGCCTACACCGAGGCCGATGGCCTGTTGAACAACGATGTTTGGAGCATCTGTGCCGACAAGGCGGGCAACATCTGGGCGGGTACGTTGATCGGGGTATGCCGCTATGATGGCAGCGTATTCACGCGCTTTTACCTCTCTTCTCCGTCCGAAGTATGCGACCAATCCGGTGGCGTTACTCCCCCACGAGCGATATGGAGCATAGTCGAGGACCATAATGGCAATCTCTGGTTTGCCACCAATGGCGGTGGTATGTATCGCTATGACCCTTTGGCTTCGCTCAGTACAGGCGGGAAGGTCATGTTGAACCTCTCCACCAAAGAAGGACTAAAGGACAGCGTGGTGCAGGACATGCTTGTGGACAAAAAAGGCATCCTTTGGTTTGCTACGCGCTCAAAAGGCATTGGCTGCTATGACGGCAACACGGTCACCAACTTCGACACCATGGACGGACACAGTTTCAACGAGGGTTGGGACATCTACGAGGACCGTTCGGGCAACATCTGGTTCACCGATAAGGGCAACGGGGTCTATTGCCATACCCCTTCAGCATCCGGCACCCCAGAAGGGAAGCCTTTTGTCAATTTCAACAAGAAGGATGGCCTCAACCAACTGGCCGTGCAAAGCATCTTTCAGGACAGGGAAGGCCGGTTCTGGTTCGGCACCGGTGGAGGCATGTATCGCTTTGATGGCGAACGCTTCTTCAATTTCACGAAGAAGGAGGGGTGTTGAACGGGCGGAGCCGCGATGAATCGCGGCCCTACCAACCTTACACCACCGGTATCTGCTGACTCAGACAATGCAGCGTGCCGAAGCCCCAGATGAGGTCGATGGCACTGATGCCGATGATGGCGCGGTCGGGGAAACAGTCGGCAAGGATGTTCAGCGCATGGCGGTCGGCAGGGTCGTTGAAGGTGGGCACCAGCACACAGCCGTTGATGATGAGGAAATTGGCGTAGCTGGCCGGAATGCGCAACCCATCGAACACCACGGGGCGCGGCATGGGCAACTCCACCACACGCAGCGGGCTACCGTCTTCCAGCTTGGCGGCCTTGAGCAGTTGCAAGTTGCGCTGCAGATGCTTGTAGTTGTCGTCCTTCGGGTCGCTCTCCACCACGGTGACCACCGTTGTAGGGTTCACAAAGCGGCATAGGTCGTCAATGTGGCCGTGGGTATCATCGCCCATGATGCCATCGGCCAGCCAGATGGTGTTGGTGATGCCCAGATATTCGCGGAACACCGCCTCATAGTCCTCGCGGGTGAAGCCCGCATTGCGCACCTGTATGCTGGGATGCAGCAGGCACTCGTCTGTGGTGATGAGCGTTCCCTTGCCGTTCACCTCCAAGGCACCGCCTTCCAGCACTACTTTCTTTCCCTTATGGATGGCCGGCACGAGCGGCACGCCCAGCACATCGGCCACGGCCTGGGGCACATGGCGGTCGAGCTGATGGTTGGCATACTTGGCCCAACCGTTGAAATGGAAGTTGATGGCCTCGCGCTTCTTGCCGTTGTGAACAATGATGGGGCCGCTGTCGCGCATCCAACTGCGGTTGGTGCGCTGCGAGATGAAGGTGACCTTGGTCAACGGCACTTCGCCCTGGGTGAGCATGGCGGCAACACGCTGTTGATGCTCTGGGCTGTCCACCACAAGGAAGACCTGCTCCAGGGCAGTCACCTTCTTGATGAACTCCACAAAGGCCCATTGTATGGCCCCGAACTTGCCCGGCCAGTCGTTGCCATTGTGCGGAAAACAGAGCAGCACGCCCTGCTGGCGTTCCCACTCTGCGGGAAATCTACGCTGTGCGCCCTTCTGTTGAGATTCCTTCATGAATTGAAATGAACGTAAGTTTTAGTTTTTACCACATAATGACATAGAAAACATAGCCCATTACAAACATCTTAATCGTAATAACCACCCTTATATCGAGGCATGGAGTATATTTTTCTGATGATGTAAGAATCGAGCCTATCGTTGGGATTAAATCCGATTCTGACGCTATCTCCCTTGACGAATCGCGCTGTATGAACCTCCTCTTTTCCTTTAGAAATAGAATTTCCGATCGTTGTATCCGTTCCGTTGTAATACCGATAGTACAC
>JBFYQB010000347.1:0-3386 GCA_041302955.1 Flavobacteriales bacterium | reverse complement strand
GGACTACGAGGTTCCACACGTTCTATGAGGCCACGGTCAACGTTACTGGCCGTTGGAAATACACTGCCTCGGCCAAATACGATTACACGGACGTAACGGGCAAGAAACAGAGCATCATGTTTGCCGATATAAAGGTCGATTCTGTGAAGCAGACCTATGGCGAAGGCATCATTGGTGAGGAGGCCGCATTCACCCTAAGCCCCAACTTTGACTACAAGGGCAAGGCCAAGCTCTTTGCCAGCCGCGAGAATCTGCAGTACGAGGGAAGCACCCGCATCAAGCACGACTGTCCGGGCATAACGCGCGATTGGCTTGCCTTCAAGGAGGAGATAGACCCAAAGGACATCTATATCCCGATACCTGCCGATCCGAAGGATGCTAATGGCAAGCCGATGTCATCGGGCGTGGTCATCAGCAAGGACAGCACCACGGTATATCCTACCTTCCTGTCCAACAAGCGGAAAGACAACGATATCGACATCGTTGTGGCCGATGGTTACCTCCATTTTGACAACGCCAGTCAGGAATACCGCATTTCGAACAAGGAAAAGCTGCAAGGTGCTGTGGTGGGTGGTAACTACGTCAGCCTTAGCAATGAATGTATCGCACAGGGACAGGGCAAATTGGAAATGGGTCTTGACCTTGGCCAGATAGAGCTGAGCACCCTTGGCGTTGTGAAACACAACATGAACAACGATTCCACCCTGTTCAATATCATGGTGGGGCTCGATTTCTTCTTCAATCCGGAATGCGTGCGCATCATGGCCGAGAAGTTGGCCAACCATTTCCCTCCGCTTGAACCCATATTCTATGGCACCGAATATGAGAAGTCGCTGATAGAACTGGTTGGCAAGGAGCAGACCACCAAACTTATTCAGGAACTCAACCTGTATGGCAGTTTCAAGAAGATGCCCGACAAGCTGAAGAAGACCATCATGCTTGCCGATGTCAAGCTTGCGTGGGATGCGAAGAACGGCTCATACCGCTATAAAGGGTTCATCGGGGTGTCGTCCATTGGTGAGTTTCAGGTGAACAAGATGATGTTCGGCATGATAGAGCTGAAGAAGAAGCGCAATGGCGATGAGTTGAACATCTATATTGAGCCGAGCGATGCCGTATGGTTCTTCTTCAGCTATAAGCGTGGTATACTCGGTGCCATCTCATCGGCAGACGATTTCAACGCGCAGATACGCGATGCGAAAGATGATAGCCGCACTAAGAAAGGCGAGAAGGGAGCACCCAATTTCACCTATGTGCTGACCACCGAAATTCAGAAGAGGAATTTTGTTCGCTCGTTTGAGAACAAAGGCGATGAATAATATATATTTGCAGCCCCTTTGAAAGAAGGGTTCCGGCTCTGTAGCTCAACTGGATAGAGCACCTCACTACGGATGAGGAGGTTTGGGGTTCGAATCCCTACAGGGTCACCATCATGGTTTTAACCCGTTGTAAATCAAGTATTTACAACGGGTTTTTTGTTTTAGGTAAAACATAGGTGAAACAAGTGTTCACAATTCAGATCTGTCACGAATGCTGACATTTTGCCGGTTACAATGGTGACTAGCTAAATAGTGACAGGTGTGAAACTTCGCATTCTCTAAAAGGATGATTACTTTTTGAAACATTGAATTCCCCCTGCTTGATTCTTTAAACCGTTGAACAGATTTTGGTTTGCGAGTTTCGGTTGAATATTGCAGCCTTATTTATGTGATAGGTCAGAGAACTCTTATCGTTTGCCTTTAGAGTAAAGAAATTGACCTCAATTAGGCAAGCTCTATTCAACATGAAAATGAATTTGGTGGGCGGTTTCCGTGATATGTTACTGTTCTGTGAAATACAGTGAGATCACATCAATGCTGCACCACCACCCTTAACGAAGTGCTTACTTCAACCTGCACCAGTTGCAAGTCCACCTCTGCGATGGCGGTCAGATCTGCAACCTGACCTGAGGTGTAGCCCCTACTCATCCTGGGCAGAGCAACGGTGCTGTCTGGGAAAAGTGCTTCGAGCAGCTCCACTATGTGTAGATGAAGGCTGTCCACAACAGTGGTGGTGTCCAGATGCGTCTCGAATGCGATGACCAGCACATCGCGGAAAATGCCTTCGGACGTTATGGATGAGAGCCGTTACTCCACCAGCACTTTTCTCCTACCTACAACAGTCCCTTGTTGTTCCATCGTTGCCACATACATTCCTGCGGGGATTCCTTCAACACTTATGTTGTGCTTTGGTGAGTGCAAAGGCATGGAAAGCACTTCACGCCCCGCCATATCCAAGAGGCGCAATGTTCCACCACCTTGGCCTGTCACGATGGTCAAATACTCAGTGGCAGGATTGGGATAAATGGATAACTGCTTATTGCCCATTGGCAATTGGTCTGCCATGCCCACTAGACTGTCAGCGGGGGTGACTGAGACATCATCAATATAGTAATATGACCAAGGGTGAGTGGCTTCAGCATCGACCAGCAGCGTATCTGTGTTCTCATCAGTGTCAAAATTGCCAATGGTGATGAAGTTTTCTCCACCCAGTGCTGTGAAAAAGCCCACTATCCTCATCCACCCTTCTTTGTCAGATAAAAAGTCTATGCCGTCATGTTTCACCTGCGGATACAATGAAAGTAATTGACTGATTTCGCTGGGAGGCTCTGCTTGAGATAGATACGCCCCGATGTTCTTGATGGCATATTGCTGGACATCAGCTAAACTCACATAGAACTCGACCCGATAACTTTGGTTTGGTTGCAATGGAGAAAGAAGTGGAACTCCGGCAAATTCACGTGAGTTTATGAATAGAGGATTGTTTGCCGCCACACTTATGGACTCAGTTTTCACGCCTATGTACCCCAGGCCAGTCCGTGGCTGTTGAAACCCGTTCCAATTTGTTGGCATACCAAATCCCCCCGAACCACATTGATGAAAAAAGTCCACTGATCCATAGAATCCACTCCAAGGCTCTGCTACCTCAACATCACCCCCAGTATTGGGACAATCTATGAATGCTTCAAAACTGGGATTAGGCACAAGATTGGGCTGCGCGGTCACTTGTAAGGTGACGCACAGCCCAACAAAAACACCTATTACTTGTTTCATTTTAGAATCACCTGCTTGCCAGTGAAGACCTGTCTATCGTTTACGATCACCTTGAAGAAGTACAGTCCTGCACTCAGTCCAGTGGCATCGATGTCTGTCCTCGCATTTTGCAACTGGACCATTTTGACCAACGCTCCTGTGGCGGTATGGAGTTCAAAAACGGCCGTTTCTCCCTCTTTGACAGGTGCTTCAACGATAAGGGTCGCATTCGCGGGATTGGGATAAATGCTAATTGATGGTGTATCTCCTTCCTCAATACTTACGAGACTGTCAACATCAATTACGGAGACATCA
>JBFYQB010000346.1:0-7865 GCA_041302955.1 Flavobacteriales bacterium | reverse complement strand
GTATTCAAGCGAGCTCTTATTCTTGGGCAATTTGCCCATCTCGGCCTTGGCAGGAAGGGTGTTGATGATGAAATTGAATGGAAAGTCGGGCTCTGACACGGGCAGATCGTTCACTACCGGCTCCAGCCCACGGATGTAGGCGATAACGGCATAGATATCCTCGGGATCCATCTTGCTGTAGTTCTTGTAGGGCATGATGGGGAAGAAAGCATGTCCATCCTTGCTCACGCCTGTGGTGATGGCGCGGTATAGCTCTCCGTCTGTCCAAGCACCCACACCATGCGGAGTGATGTTACGGGCCACGAACTTGCCCGGGAAACCGAACCGCTGATCGAAGATGTCACCTCCTGCACCCATGGTGCCCGGTGTAGGAGGAGCTGCAAACAAACTCATGTCACGCACGGCATGACAGTCCATGCAGAGCATCACATGGTTGGCGAGGTATTCGCCACGCGCCACCCGTTCGGGGGTTATCTCCACCGTGAGTTCGGGTGCATCGCCCACATCGGGCAGCATGGTCTTCACATAGGTCATGGCACCGGCCGCAACGACCACAAACAGTATCACAAGGACACCAAGGAATTTGAAAAAAGTTTTCATGAGGAGGAGGGTTAGGTTGAACTTGCGGCCAAAGTATTTGAAATCCAATATACTGACACTCAATGATGTTGCCCCATTGAAAATTTATGCGAAATAGGCCCATATGCTTCTTAACCCTTTGGTAACGCTGCGATTTATTGGGCAACTACTTTTGCGTCTCACACCAACCCACTGCACAATGCCCATTTCTGACCACATCTCGCTCGTAGTATTCGACATGGCAGGTACCACCTTTGTGGACCGTGGCGAGATAGAGGACTGTTTTCTTCAGGCCTGTCAGCAGTCTGGACTGGATGTTACCGGGGCACAGATAAACGGCATGATGGGCTGGAGCAAGATCGTGGTGTTTCAGACCTTTTGGACAGAGAAGCTGGGCGAAGGTCATCCTGAACTCGATTCCAAGGTGAAGGAGTCCTACGACCTGTTTCGCACCATTCTCGAAGATTTCTACCGCCATGAGACACTAGTGCCCACAGAAGGCGCTGTGGAGACCATCAAGTGGTTGCGCTCCAATGGGGTGAAGGTGGTCCTGAACACCGGCTTTTACCGTGTGGTGACCGATATCATCCTTGCCAAACTGGGCTGGAACAAAGGGCTTAATGCACAATATGTGGCCGAAGGCGAATCCTTCATCGATATGAGCATCACGTCTGACGAGGTGGAGAAAGGCCGTCCGCATGCATTCATGATCCAAAAGGCAATGCGACAGTTCGGCATCACCGATCCAAAACGCGTTGTGAAAGTGGGCGATACGCCTGTTGACCTTGGCGAAGGCCGCAGTGCCGGTTGCCTCTTCAGTCTGGCCGTTACCAATGGGTCGCATACGAAGCAAGAGCTGGAGGTGTGCGACAACGATGGCCTGTTGCCCACCACTGGCCACTTGAAGGAGTTTCTGCTTTCGAAGCTGAAATGAACAGACCGCTTATTGATCGGAAAAACAGAAGAACCGATCAACAGAAGAACTGAAGAAGGGGTTGATTGATCGGAAGAACAGAAGAACCGATCAACAGAACAACTGAAGAAGGGGCGTATTAATCGGAAGAACAGAAGGACCGATCAACAGAACAACTGAGGAAGGGCTGATCGATCGGAAAAACAGAAGGACCGATCAACTGAACAACTGAAGAAGGGGCGTATTGATCGGAAGAACAGAAGGACCGATCAACTGAACAACTGAAGAAGGGCTGATCGATCGGAAGAACAGAAGAACAGAAAAACAGAAAAACAGAACAAGGGAAGAACAGAACAAGGGGTTGATCGATCGGAAGAACAGAAGAGCTGATCAAAGCACAACTGAAAAAGGGACTGATTGCGGAACTGGCAATAACGGAAGAAGGCGGAAAAACGAAAATTGCCGCAGATGCTTGCAATTAAATCGGATGGCTATCTTTCCGAGCGAAATTCATGGGTGCATCCACGAAATATGACCTGCAGGCTCGTTTGATCGATTTCACGGTATCGATCGTTCATTTGGTCAGGAAACTGAACCAAAGTATAGAGTCCCGCTACTTTGGTGGACAGATATTGAGATCGGGAAGTGCACCTGCCTTGATCTATGCCGAAGCACAGGCTGCGGAATCCAAACGTGACTTTATTCACAAGATGAAACTATGCCAGAAGGAACTACGCGAAACCGTGGTCAATCTGCAGATCATGGAGCGCACAAGTATAGGAGAAGCAACGGTGATCGGTCCGATGCTTATGGAATGTGGCGAATTGAATGCCATCATTTTCAGTTCTATTCGTACGGCCGAAAAGCACCTCTCCTTGCCTAAGGATAAATCCGAACCAAACTCCTGATCTCCATCACGTTCATGCCTGTTCCGTTCATTTGTTCTTCTGTTGCTCTGTCCTTCTGATGAATCCCTTCCCTTGTTCGGTTTTTCTGTTCTTCTGTTCTTCTGTTCTTCTGTTGCTCTGTTGCTCTGTTCTTCCGATGAATCCCTTCCCTTGTTCTGTTCTTCTGTTCTTCTGTTGCTCTGTTCTTCCGATGAAACCTAATTTTCTCAAATGACCTGGAACAATTACCACAGCCACACCAACTTCTGTGACGGTACCGATACGCCCGAAACCTATGTGAAGGCCGCCATCGCGCAGGGCATGAAGGTCTATGGATTCTCATCCCACGCTCCCATCCCATTCTATGAGTGCAAATGGGCCATGAACTTGGAGAATCTGGAGGAATACACCCAAGAGGTGTTGCGCCTCAAACGCAAGTATGAAGAGTATATCGAAGTGCTGCTTGGCCTCGAAGTGGACTATGTGCCCGACAAGATGGGCCCTACCGCCCATTTCCTACAGACCGCTGGGCTGGACTATTCCATAGGCTCGGTGCATTTTGTGGACGGCTTCGGGGTGGGCAAGGGTTGGGAGATAGACGGCCCGCTCGACATCTTCAAAAAGGGACTGCACGAGATATTCGATGGGGATGTGCAAAAGGCCGTGACCCGCTATTTCGAGCTCACCCGCATGATGCTCAAAGAGGATTGCCCGGACATAGTGGGGCATCTGGACAAGATAAAGATGCAGAACTCACGCGAGCTGTTCTTTCAGGAGGACGCGAAATGGTACCGCGATGAACTGCACACCACCTTGGAGGCCATTGCCGACAGCGGTGCCATACTGGAGGTGAACACCCGCGGCATCTACAAGAAGAAATCGCAGGAGCTTTATCCCGGCACATGGGCGCTGGAAGAGGCCTTGGCCCTCGACATCCCCATCATGGTGAACAGCGATGCGCACCACCCGACAGAGATCGTGGCCGAGTTCGAGGCTGCGGCCATCATCCTCAATGCCGTGGGCTACAAGGAGTGTATGATCCTGGCCGATGGCGAATGGCACGAAGTGGGCCTCTCGCCTGCGGGGATGGACTATTGAGGAGTTACTTCCTTTGGCTGTGCGCCATTGGCATTCAGCGTCAGAAATTGAAATCCCGTGGTTCTCCGCTCAGTTCGCGGCCATCGAGAACCATTTTTCGGTAACCATCTTCTTGATCGTAAGGTTCATCGCTATTCAGCGCGAAGCCAAGGCCGAGGTCGATGTGCATACGATATTGCTCGAAGGCGTCAGGCAGCGCCTCTGCAATGCGGATACGGCTGTAGCTGTCGGCAGCCTTGTGAACGGCCTCCTTCCAATCATGCCAGCCTTGCATGGGCACCAGACGGTCGGCACGGGCCAACACTTCGAGGTGGTCTTGCAGATATTCGTCAAACGTGGATTCGTCCATCATTTTGACATTGGCTCGGAAGGCGGCTATGGTCTCTTTGTCCTCAAAGGTCTCCACAAACCATTTCATCCAATCATCGCTGTGAAAGTTCAGCCAAGGGAGTTGGGCGGGAGCGATGGTGGCATCGGGATTTTGGGCCCTTGCTTTGGCCTGTTCTTCGCGGAGCTGTGCGGCCGGGAGGATGTGCTTTTGGCGCCAAAAGCCGATGTAGAACTCCTCCTTCTCCAGGCGGATGTCGGGCAGGGTCATGTAGATGCCCAGGCCTGTGCGGCTATTGTGAAACTCGTACCATTCGGGCACATTGCCATCGTCCGAACGATAGGCCTCGGTTATCTCTTCGTGGTCTTGCCAGTCCGCCATAAATCCGAGCCCTTGCTCAAAATTGCTGCTCTGTAGGTATTGCAGGTAGATCTCCAGATCGGCTTCGGTGATGGGTTCAATGAAGGGACAGGCGCGAACATTGTCCTGCCAATACATAAAATCATTGGTCACATCCACTTCTTTGATCTCCAACTGCTCGGCACGCCACAGGCATTGGGCATCGAAGAGTTTCTTCTGCAAGATCTGGTCGAGGCAGTCGTTGGCCTTTTCCACCCATTGCAGGTCTTCGCTTTCGAGCCACTGGCGGTGATATTCGGCATGTTCGATCCAACCCACTTTCTTACCTGCATAATCCTCTATGAAACCAGCGCGACTGTCGGGATAGGTGCGTTCCAGCATCTGTTGTAACACGGGGTTGGCCTCCAGCTCGGCTTTGAACTGGTCGAACATCTGCTTGCGTCTCAGCGCTTGTTCCTTTTCTTCGTCCGGTTTCATGGCAGGTTCTTTTTCTGTAGGAATTCGAAGTTGAGCGGTAGTCCTTTGAGCTTGCGCACAGCAAGTATCCGATCGCGCACATCCGAGCTGTAGTCCCTTACATTCTCGCCCCAGTCGAACGGTTGACCGCTGCGCACGCAGGCCTCATATTCCTCAAAAAGTAATTCGAGTGCCTCACCATTGGTCTGGTGGAGGTGGTGCTCGTATGCCTCGCGTATGGCCTCCCGATGATCTTCATGGGGCGCAATAGCAACATACTCCTTCACCCCTTGGAGGTAGTCAACAGGGGTGAACATGTTGTCTTCCCTGTTTCTCAGTTCATTCCATTTGCGCTCATCGCGGTACATGCGCTGCACATCGCGGGTCTCAATGGCCATTACGATCTCGTCCATTATCGTGCGGTTGTGGGTGCTGAAATGTTCATACTTGGGTGCGTCCCCCTGCCGTTCCTTATGCAGCCGCTCGTTTTCTTCCATCCATTGCCTGTTGAACTCGGCATCGTGGGCGAGGCGGGCCCTTATAGCCCTATTCATCGGGCGTAGGTTTTTGGCGATCTCAGGGCTGAGTGAAGGAATATGTATCAGTAAGCTCCAATCGTCAAAATGATCGAGTTCGATGTCGGTGCGCGTTGTGGGCAGGTGCAGCAGGTGGGCTGTACCGAAATGGCTGTCGTAGCGATGGAACCAATCTGGAATGTCGTTGCCGGCCAAGGCGCTGAGGCGCGAGCGCGAGTCGTGATAGTGGTGCAATGCTTGACGGGAAGAGCCCTCAGGGTCTCCATACTCGTCCAACCGTTCGGGGCTGCCTTCCCTATAATAGTCGAGATAGCAGTAGAACTCATCGGCCGTGATCGGGCCAGCGGCCTTGAGCAGTGCAGGTATTTTGCGCCATTGATTGAAATCGCAGCTCATTTCCACGCCCTCCAGGTCCATCTCTCCGGCCACCCAGCGGCATTTGAGGTTGAACAGTTTCTTGAGCATGATGTGCTCCAAGAGGTCAACCACCTGTTTGCGGTCCCGTTGCAGCTTTTGGGCCGCATAATGTTCAAAATTGCCTGCATACCTTAGCCATTGCACCTTCCGCATGGCATAGAACTCAATGAACTGCTCTATGGACGTGGGGCTGTATGCCTTGAAGAAATTGACGAACCGCTCTTCGGTGCGCAACTGCTCCTTGATCTGTTCAAAGAGGCATTGCTCCTGCTCTTTCTCTTGCAGTTGCTTGTTCAGGTGGTCCTCGTAAAATCCCATGGTAATGCTCCATTATGGCAGGGATCGGGTAGGATCACTGCCCTATTGTTCTTGGCATCTATAACGCAACTTTTATCGCTTTATTGCAAGTTGTCGATCATTTTTCTGCGCATGGCTCCTACTCCACCCTACCCGCTCAATGGATCATCACCATCCTTATGGGTCCCCAGCCTCCACTGCGGCCAGGGTCGGAGGTGTTGACCCATCGCGCACGGGCATGTATCCATTGCCCTGCCTGGCCTACCGTCAGTTTGAACTGTGCCCGGGTGCTCATGTGCCGGCCAGAGGCCACGAAGGTCGTGTGGTCGAGCGATGTAGGCTCCGTCAGTAGCATATACTCCACCTCCACCATGTGGCATTCGGGATGCAGCTTGGGGCGGCCACCTGCGCCATCCACGCGGCAACTGAACCGCACCGTCAGCCCTCCAAGGGCCTCCGGATAGCAGTCGGCCATTTCGACTATCGCTTTCAGATTGCGTCTGCGCACCAAGGTCACCACCAGCCGCATCGTGCCCTTATGACCTGCATTCACTGCGGGGTTGTGGGCCAGATACTGCTGTACCACGCCCCTCAAATAGCGGATGTATTCCTTGCGCAGTCTATCGTGGTTCAGCGTGTCGAGCCGCGAACGGGTCATCGCGTTCGATGCCCGTTTTTGCACCTCCTCATAGTGCTCCCTGTGCTCGTTGAACTCCTTGGCCACGGCCTTCGGTATGCCCCAGGCCTTATGATGCGCATGCACCAGATCGCACATCTGCCCCTGATAGGGCACAAACTCCTCGAGGTTGGATGGGATGTAATCTCTTCGTTTCGTCATGCCGTCACATTAGCTGAATGTGTACATTCGTAACTACTATCAGCCCAGAAGGAAGGCTTTCAACCCATCCTCACATGGTCTGATAGAACAAATGTAATGAATCGTTGATGGACGCAGATCACGTTGCAGGATTTCACTGTCAGTACCTGTGACCACATTGTCCGTGTTGGCGACCTCGCTGCCCCCATCTGTGAGTTTGCTGCCATAGGCAACGACCTCACCAGAAGTTCCGGTGACGCTATCGCAATTCTCTGCGACCTCCTTGCAGTGCAGTAGTAAGTGCTGCAGCAGCAGAAGGCTCTCCTCCTTCGCGGCACGATGCATCTCCTCCAGCGGTAGGTCTATCTGCACCGTTCGCAGCTGGTAGTGGTCCACCACTTCATAATGCTCCTTCAGTGGCAGGGGCATCTGCTCCGGTGGCAGGAACATCTTGCTTGCGGATACCTCTATCTCCTTGCCGAGCAGGGACCCCTCGCTTCGGGATAGGATGCAGTGGAAATGCGCAATTGGGCAGGGGCGTGCATCCGGATGGGGGAAACCCGACATCCGATATCAGCCTAAACCGATCCGCTTTACCTTGCTGCGCCAAAACCACACCGCCATGCAAGATAATGCCTCCGATGCCCTACAGATAGTCAGCTCCCGCACCTTCGCCTACCCACAGGAACGTGTGTTCCAAGCATGGACCGACCCCCAACTGCTGCAAGCATGGTGGGGCCCCAAGGGATTTACCAATACCTTTCATGAGCACGACCTGCGCCCGGGCGGGCATTGGCGCTTCACGATGCACGGGCCCGACAAGGGCCACTATGAGAACCATGCGGTGTATGACCGCATCGAAAGCCCCACCTTCCTTTCGTGGCATAGGCTGTCGCAGCCACTCTTCCGTGTAGAGGTCTCCTTTGCGGCCTCCGCTGCTGGGCAGACCCATGTGGTGTTCACCATTCTGTTTGACGATGCCAAGCTATGCGCCACCATCAAAGCCTTCGCAGTGGACAAGAACGAGGAGAATTTTGATAGGCTGGAGGGGGTGTTGGGGGGAGATATAAGGTGACTTTCGCCACCCTATTATCACAGCCGCTTCATTTGCTAGTTTATAATCAACTTCTGGATGCTCATACTTGACGCTGTTTTCATTTCAACGAAATACAGCCCC
>JBFYQB010000345.1:0-5164 GCA_041302955.1 Flavobacteriales bacterium | reverse complement strand
CCCGTGCTTATGAAATAGCCAAAGTTGCCCACAAGCAGGTCCGTCAGCCCATCATTGTCCATGTCGAAGAACACCGGATATGCGGCCGTACCGAGTTCTATCATGTCCGCATGTAGAAAATCGCGTTTCGTGTAAGTGAAGAGCGGGCTGGTCTCGGTTCCGGTATTCGTATACAGCCATGTGCCACGGTAGTTGTTGCCATTGCCTTCCTGATAGGCGGTGGCAATGAGGTCGCGCTTGCCATCGTTGTTCACATCGGCAAGGAATGCGGCTGGGAACGTGTAGATGTCTATCGGATCAGAACCACCGAGATTCTGCGGGAATGTGATGTCCTGCGCTGTCATATCAGCATCGGCTATCGATCCGCCATTGGTAAGCAGGTTCATCCCGTTGAAACTCACATTGCTTACCAGCAGGTCCTTGTCGCCATCACCATCGCTATCAAATCCCAGAATGGTGAATCCGGAATGTCGGGCTCCGCCAACGTTGGGCTGCGGAATTCCGGGGCCGTCTCCGCAGTCCACGCCAAGCAGCACCTGCACGGAGGAAGCATCCTCTGAGAATTTTCCCCAACAGGCGGTGTTTAATTCATAGGTGAGACTGTCGCAGTGGCCATAAAGCTCCATCGACATGTTCTGATGATATTCCGCAGAGAAACCACTGAGGCTGAAGGTCACGATATCAAGGTCGCCATCACTGTCCACGTCCACTATGGCCGGCAGGTCTACAGGGCTTACATATACATTCAGATCGCCAAGGGTATCATTCAGCGGTTGATAGTCCGATATCAGCTCATCGGTCATCAGTGTGAAAATCAGGGTGTCACTGTTTCCGTCATTCCTATATACAGCAAATCCACCATTGGAATAGGTGAAGATGTCCGACTGCCCATCGCAGTTGAAATCGTGCAGTTGAACCCAGTCGTGCAACCGTGCCCGTCCGCTGTGCTGATTGGTGAACATGGCACGGTAGCGTGGGGCCAAGGTCAGCGCTCCATTGGCGTCCATCAGCAAGGTGATGATCTTGTCGCCCGACTTGTCGAAGACCACGAGGTCTTTCACACCGTCATTGTTCAGGTCCATGTTTCCCACCTGCGCATGATTGATGCCTCCTGCCCATGGGAATGCCAACGCTCCGTTCTCGTCATTCACAACTATCGCGTCAGTGCGCTCAAATCGCAATTGTGCCAAAGCTCCCAAGGGCAGGCACAGCATCAGGAGGGCTAAGGTCTTGCTCATGGAGGTGAATTACAGTTTTGAGGGCGTCAAAGGTAACGTGAAAGTGAAGTGGAGGTGGCCTGATATGTCCTGAGAATCAGGTGCTTTAGGGTCAATTTCTTGGGCGTGGGCAGATTGTAGTGTTCTCCTATATTTGCACGCTCTAAAATCGGGTATAAACCATACAACATTTCTAATGCAGAACAAAGGCGCTATCAAGATTTTCGCCATTCTACTTGCGCTGGTGTGCCTCTATCAGTTGTCATTCACTGTTGCCACCAAGCTGGCCGAGAAGACATACGCTGAGATGAGTCTCACCAATGTGGACAGTGCCGACAAGTATCTCGAGGACTTCCGTTACAACTTCGTCTTCTTGAAGGAATACACCTACTTGGAGTGTAAGGAACGTGAACTCAACCTTGGACTTGACCTCAAAGGCGGTATGAACGTCACGTTGGAGATCTCGCTGCAGGACATGATGCGCGCGCTGGCCAACAACAGTCCAGATTCGACCTTCAACAAGGCGTTGGACAATGCCACTGCCAATCTGGCCACGTCCAACTTGGATTTTGTTACCCTGTTCGGGCAGGAGTTTGAGAAGCTAGACCCTAATGCCCGCCTCGCATCTCCAGCCATCTATGGATTCACGTTGAAAGACAAGATCTCTGGTGATGCCACGAACGACCAAGTGCTTGCTATCCTGAAGGAGGAAAAAGAGGCCGCCATTGAACAGGCGTTCCAAGTATTGCGCACACGTATCGATAAGTTCGGTGTGACGCAGCCTAACATTCAGCGTTTGGAAGGAAGTGACCGTATTCAGGTGGAACTTCCTGGAGTGAACGATGCCGAGCGTGTTCGCAAACTGCTACAAGGGACAGCCAAATTGGAGTTCTGGGAAACCTATGATAACAACGAGGTGTACGGAATCCTTGCCGAGGCCAATGGTATCATCCGCGATATGGAGAAGGGCCAGACCGCAGACACCACTGTTGTGGCCGACACTACTGCTGCCCAAGCTGCTGTGAAGGATACCGCTGAGAAATCGCTTACTGACCTGCTAGGAAACGACACGACCAAGGCTGACGAGAGTGTGGCATTGGATGAGATGCGCAAAGAGAACCCATTGTTTGCAGTGCTGCAGCCAGCGGCTTCGCAAGAAGGCCTTTTCGGTGGCCCTGTTGTGGGGTATGCAAGTGTGCGCGACACCGCTAAAGTGAATGCCTATCTCGCTAATGAGCGTGTCAAGGCCATCATCCCACGCGACCTCAAGTTTCTTTGGACCATCAAGCCGATCAATGACGAGCCTTCGCAGGTGCATCAATTGGTGGCCATCAAGGTTACAAGCCGCGATGGACTGCCACCACTTTCGGGTGACGGTATCGCTGATGCGAACAAAGATTTCGGTCAGTTCGGTGCATCGCCAGAGGTTTCCATGCTGATGACCCCCGAAGGTTCCAACATCTGGAAGAAACTGACAGGAGACAATGTTGGAAAAAGTATCGCCATTGTTCTTGACGACTACGTCTATTCATTCCCAACGGTGCAGGGCGAGATAGCAGGTGGACGTTCGTCCATAACTGGGACCTTCTCTATTCAGGAGGCAGAAGACCTTGCAACAGTGCTGAAGGCAGGTAAACTTCCAGCCCCAGCGCGTATTGTTGAAGAGGCCATCGTTGGTCCTACGCTCGGACAGGAGGCGATCAACTCCGGAATGGTGTCGTTTGTTGGCGCTATTCTGTTGGTGATGGTGTTCATGGTGTTCTATTACAGCGCAGCCGGTTGGGCGGCCAACCTTGCCCTTATGGCAAACGTGTTCTTCATCTTTGGTGTGCTTGCCTCGCTTGGCGCAGTGCTTACTTTGCCAGGTATAGCGGGTATCGTTCTTACCATCGGTATATCCATTGACTCTAACGTACTGATCTTCGAACGCATACGGGAGGAGCTTAGAAGAGGTACGGGAGGCAAGCTTGCTGTTGAACAAGGATTCCGAGCGGCCTACTCTGCGATCATCGACTCCAACGTGACCTCATTGCTTACGGCCATTATTCTTTATGTATTCGGTTCTGGCCCTGTTCAGGGTTTCGCCACTACACTCATCATCGGTATTTTCTGCTCATTGTTCGCCTCTATCTTCATAGGTCGTTTGGTTTTTGAAGCTAGATTGTCGGCCAAGAAGGCGATATTGGTTTCTACTAAATTCTCTGAGGGAGCGTTCAAGAACATCAACATTGATTTCATTTCGAAGAGAAAGATATCCTATGCCGTTTCATCGGTGGTCATCGTTCTGGGTATTGTTTCGATGGGAGTGCGTGGATTCAACTACGGTGTGGATTTCTTGGGTGGACGTTCTTATGTGGTGGAATTCACTGGCCCTGTCAATATTGAGGATTTAAGTGTTTCTCTGTCGGATGCATTTGAAACGGCTCCGATGGTAAAGACCTTCGGTGCTGACAATCGCGTCAAGGTCATTTCTGCATATCGTATCAATGACGATGCTGAGAATGTGGATGATGAGGTGTTGGATCGTTTGGAGGCAGGTCTTGTGGCTTTTGGTGGTGAGGGCAAAGTCCTCAGTTCACAGAAAGTAGGACCTACCATCGCAAACGATATCAAGCAGTCGGCTTTGTTGGCCATCTTCTTCTCGCTCGTTGCCATCTTCCTGTATATACTGGTGAGGTTCAAAAAGTGGCAGTACAGTGCGGGTGCTGTTGTAGCCTTGGCGCATGATGTGCTTATTGTACTATCACTCTTCTCCATCTTCTATGGCATCCTGCCTTTCAGCATGGAGATCGATCAGGCCTTTATTGCGGCCATCCTTACCGTGGTGGGTTATTCGATCAATGACACGGTGGTGGTGTTTGACAGGATCAGGGAGTATCAGGCAGAACACGTTGCCAGCAAGCACAAGTTTGTTGATGTGGTGAACCGCGCATTGAACGAGACGCTCAGCAGAACCATGCTTACCAGTGCTACGACCCTGCTTGTATTGTTGGTATTGTTCATCTTTGGAGGTGAGACCATCAAAGGATTCTCGTTTGCATTGCTTGCAGGTATCGTAGTTGGCACCTACTCTTCCGTCTTTATCGCATCTCCGGTCATGTTGGGTTTTGTGAAAGAGCCTACCGATCTTGATGTTAAGAAGAAGAAGTGATCTAACTCAATGACTAAGTATTTGAAAAGGCCTCTTCGGAGGCCTTTTCTTTTTTAGACCAGTGTTTGTCAAGCCAAATAACATCGAGTGCATCACCATTACATTTGCAGCATGTATAGCACTCTTCTTTTTCTCAATCTTGGTGGTGGCGAGATGTTCGTCATTCTTCTCGTCATCCTCCTCTTTTTCGGGTCCAATAAGATTCCTGAGTTGGCCCGAGGTCTGGGTAAAGGCATCCGCGAATTCAAGAATGCCACCAACGGTGTGCAGCGCGAGATCGAGGAGAGTATGAAGGAATTACCGAAGAAGGACGACCTGCTTAAGTAGTCCTTTAGTGGTCTGGTAGAGTTTTGTGGTGCTGCCCCCGTCATTAGGGGTGGGGTGGAAAAAAGTGAATAAATATTCTTGCCAACCCCCGTTGCAGGAATATCTTTGCGGCCGAATTATCGAATTATTGTGGGTCACCCCCAATGTTTTGATCAATTCCATTCTCGTAACACACTTTCAACCACTTCATCATGTCCAAAATGCGTTTTCAGGCCTTGCAGGATGTAAATAACCGCAAGCCCTTGGTAGGAGAGACTCCAGGCCATAAGATCTCTGATTACTTCGGATCCAATGTGTTCAATTGGAAAACGATGCGGGAGTATCTTCCCAAGGACAAGTATGTTCTGCTCAGAGACTCTGTTGAGAAAGGGACCCGTATAGACCGCAGTACTGCCGATCAGGTGGCAGCAGCTATGAAGGCTTGGGCCATGGAGAAGGGCGTTACCCACTACACCCATTGGTTTCAGCC